>JAOZRI010000375.1 GCA_029940235.1 Desulfobacula sp.
GGTCCTGCAGCAACAAATGTTACAGTTGAGTAGTTAAACCTTGTTATTCAGCTAAGAAAAATCATTTTTTTAATGATTTTGATTTAAAAAGCCCCTGATTATAAATTAATCAGGGGCTTTTTTGTGTTTTGAGGAAGCAGTTTTACAGGTTTTACAATCTTGATGCCAGAACAGCAGCTCCAATGGCACCATTTTCCTGGGATAGCTTTCCAGCAGTTATTTTAAATCCAAGGCGTTTTTCAAGGGCAGCAATCATGGCAAAGTTTTTTGCAACACCACCTGTCATTATTACAGGTTCCTTTATTTTAACCTTGGCTGCAAGTATGGCAATTCTGGCAGCAGCAGATTCATGAATTCCAGCGATAATATTTTCTCTTTTATGTTGAGCGGCTATCATGGAAATCACTTCTGATTCTGCAAATACAGTGCAGATACTGCTGATCTTTGATGGTTTGTCTGCCATTTTTGCGAAATCTCCAAGCTGATCCAGATTTACCTCAAGTGCATTTGCCATGACTTCAAGAAACCGTCCTGTACCTGCTGCACATTTATCATTCATGGCAAAGTTTTCAATATTTCCATTTTTATCCAGTAAAATTGCCTTACTGTCCTGTCCTCCAACATCTATGACTCCCTGTACTTTTTGATTCATAAAATATGCCCCTGTACCATGGCATATAATCTCGGTCATTGCCTTGTCTGCAAAATCAATGCTGGCTCTGCCATATCCTGTGGAAATAATGGCAGTTATATCTATTTTTGAAATACCTGTTTTTTTAAGAAGTTTATTAAAAACTTTTATCCCGGCTTTTAAGGGATTATATCCCGTTGAAATAACATGTGTATCAAGAAGCTGGTTATCTTTTATCAAGGCTGCTTTGGCTGTGTTGGAGCCTATATCAATACCTGCGTAAATCAAAAGTTGTTACTCCTTTTTTTATTTTTCATATTTGATGTTGTAGGTTTAACTGTTTTGTTTAATTATCTCCATAAAAGCATCAATGCGGGTTTCCACCTGTGATTGTGAAAAACTTCTTGGATCAACCATATCAGCTTCAATCATAAGCACAGGGATTTTGGTTTTTTCCTGAACTATTTTCATAATATCCATCTGTCCAAAAGAGTATGGTTTGCAGGAGCGGTTTGAGTGCATGATAAATCCGTTTATATCATAAAATTTAATCATTTCAATCACCTGATCTGCCATTTGATCAATTCCAATGTTTAAGTATATCCTTGTGTAAGCCTGGGCAATGGAGCCTAAGAAATCATTTTGGTCAGTATATTTTAATGCTGAACACCATGCTGTTGTATAAGTATCAGCCACAAGACAGGCATCATGATCAGAAAATTTACTGGACAGCCATTTGAGCTGATACCACAAAGGCAGGTTGTCCCATAAAAGTCTGTATTTTTCATCAGGGACTATACTGATGCCTTTCTTTACCCTCTGCTCCATCTCTTCCAATAACTCTTTATAAAAATCAACAGCTGTTTGGGTGCCGCGCAGAGTAACAATCAGTGCAAGAAAAAAGAACGCATCAAAGCATGACATGGGAGACGGCTTGTTTGTTGTGGTATTAAGAATTTTTTTCCACAGTTTTTGAGCTTGGACAGCAAGTTTGCCAACCTTGTTGAGCTTATCATAATCAAATTTTCTTTTGGTAATTTTTTCAAGAAATGTGATATATTCTTTCACCTGTGCCTGCACATATTTTGCAATTTCAGGGGAGTAGTGAGTATGGCATACCGGAGTGTCAAGAATGAACAGGGGCACTTTATACAATCTTGCCTGGACTTCATACCATTTTAAAACAGTGCCGCAAATGTTATTGCAGCATATCAGCATATCTGGTTTTGGCAGGCCTCCAATGGGGCCTCCCTTGACTATTGAGCATGCAATATCAGCCCTTGCATAGGAACACAGATCAGAACTGTATCCCATGTCTTCAGCTTTTAAACAGAGATCTTCTCCCATTTTAGAAGCTCCGATCATGGCCCCATGGTTTTCAGGATAAACAGGAATTATATCCATGGCAATCAGAGGTTCCACGGGACCTCCCGAGGTAATCCAGGCAACAAGTTTGTTGTTTTGCCCTGCTGTCATGGCATCAAGATAATAGGTAGTCATGATATCCCGCATCTTTTTTGCGGATTTTATTTTTTTTTTGTCTGGGGCTTTGTCCGAATTTTTTTTTGGCATCTTAAAAAATTCCTTTTATATAAAAAAGTGATTAACCATTTGAAAATTTTTCATGCTTTGCTGTAGGTGGTGGCCTTTCCAAACTGCTCGTGGCTGTTAGATCATATGAATAAAAGTTTCAAAACGGGTGGATAGCTGTCCTGTGCTCTGCTGCTGGTCATCTATTTCAATAAGTATGGTTTTTATACCACTCTTTTCAAGAAAGTCTTTTAGATAAGGATAGTCAAATGCATGGGGATCGCAGAATTTGAGCAGTATGAAAATAACACCATCAGCCTTGTGCTTTTTCGCAAGTGATACAATATTTTCTCCTCTGGCAACAGGGTTGGCATGTTTTGCAGGGCATATAACCCGTGTCATTAATCTATCTGCAATGGCATTTATGGGATTTGTATCATTTTCATTAATCATGCCATCAAACCATCGCTGGCCTGTGCAGAGATCATCTCCCACAACAATGCCTCCAGCCTCTTCAATGGCTGTGTAAATATCAGGTGAATCACAGATGGAACCTGACACAATGATTCGTTTGCCATGGTTTTCTGGGGCTTTTATATTTTCAAGTCTTGCAGCAATTACAGACAAATAGGATGCAGCCTCATCTTTATCCATTATCATTGATCCTTTTACAAGGGTATAGAGATCAGAACCTTTTATT
>JAOZRI010000376.1 GCA_029940235.1 Desulfobacula sp.
TAGTTTTCGGCGATCAGTGCAGCAAATCTTAGAACCTGTTGCAAGTTCCAACCAAGCGGCCAAAAGGTAAATCCCCTGGAACGGGCTATTCAAAATTATTTATGGTAAATATCCAGATCCTCAACATAAATCTTGCTAAAAAAGACGGTCTTTGGTAATAAGAGTTGTTTATATATGATATGTTAAAAATATGGCTGGCAGTTTAATATTTGCTTAAATTACCAGCTTTAATTATATTAATAAACACGAGGCTGTTGCCTTACTTTTCCTTGCCGGAGGTTTACCCATGTCAAATATTTCTTTAAAAGAGGGATTGTCATTTGATGATGTCCTTCTTGTCCCAGATTATTCAGCAATTTTGCCAGACGAAGTACAAACTTGTACCCGTTTAACAAAAAAGCTTGAACTAAATATTCCCATTGTAAGTGCTGCCATGGATACGGTTACAGAAGCGTTGACTGCCATCAGTATGGCAAGGGCAGGGGGTTTAGGATTTATTCACAGAAATTTAAGTATTTCAGAACAAACCATAGAGGTTGATAGAGTAAAAAAATCAGAAAGCGGAATGATTGTTGATCCCATTACAATTACTCCTGATGTCTCTATTTCCAAAGTTCTGAAAATCATGGCAAAATATAGAATTTCAGGTATTCCTGTTACCCAGGGTGAAAAACTTGTGGGTATTGTAACAAATCGGGATTTAAGATTTGAAACCAATCTGGAAAAACCTGCAAAAGATGTCATGACCAGTGAAAATCTCGTGACTGTGCGTGAAAAATGTACTCTTGAAGAGTCTAAAAAACTGCTTCACAAACACAGGATAGAAAAACTTCTTGTTGTGGATGGCCTTGGCAAATTAAAAGGTTTGATCACTATCAAGGATATTGAAAAAATAAAAAAATATCCTAATTCCTGTAAGGATTCCCTTGGAAGATTACGCGCCGGCGCTGCCATTGGTGTTGGCTCTGACATGATGGAGAGGGTTGATTCCCTGTTAAACGCAAGCGCTGACGCTCTCGTTATAGACACTTCCCACGGTCATTCAAAAAATGTAATTGATGCAGTCATGAAAATTAAAAACAGCTTTCCCGACTGCCAGCTCATTGCCGGGAATGTAGCAACGGAATCAGGTGCAAAGGCTTTGATTGATGCCGGCATTGATGCTGTTAAAATTGGTATTGGTCCAGGTTCCATCTGTACTACCCGTATTGTTGCAGGAGTTGGTGTGCCTCAGTTGACTGCCATTGAAAACTGCAGAAAAATTTCAAAAAAGAGTGGAATTCCAATTATTGCAGACGGCGGCATTAAATTTTCCGGTGATATTGCAAAGGCCATTGGCGCTGGTGCTGATTGTGTTATGTTAGGAAGTCTTCTGGCCGGCACTCAGGAGAGTCCCGGAGAGATGGTTATTTACCAGGGACGTTCCTATAAGGCATATCGCGGTATGGGCTCGGTTGAGGCCATGAAACAGGGAAGTTCTGATCGTTATTATCAAAAAGATACAAAGCAGGATGAAGAACTTGTGCCCGAAGGTATTGTTGGAAGAATTCCCTTTAGAGGTACAATAAGGGAAAATATTGTTCAGATGATAGGCGGTCTTAAGGCTGGCATGGGCTATCTTGGTGCTGCCTCCATACCTGAGCTTAAAGAGAAGGCAAGATTTATCAAGATAAGCGCAGCAGGGCTTAAAGAGAGTCATGTACATGATGTTATAATTACAAAAGAAGCTCCTAATTACAGGGTTGAAAGCAGTTAAGAAGACAAATGCCTGATTTAAAATCGCAGTTTTACCACCTTCACCTTCACACGGAGTATTCTCTTCTTGATGGTGCCATAAGAATTGATTCCCTGTTTAAAAAATGTCATGAGTATGGCATGGATGCCGTATCCATGACTGATCACGGTACCATGTTCGGTGCTGCTCAGTTTTATGAAAAAGCACAAAAACAGTCCATAAAACCCATTATCGGGTGCGAAGTTTATGTTGCTCCACGGACTTTAAACGACAGAACCCAGGTTGACCGCAAAGGACTGCGCCACCTTGTGCTTCTGGCAAAAGACCGCGAAGGATATACCAATCTTTGCAAACTGGTTTCCATAGCACAGTTAAAGGGCTTTTATTATAAACCCAGAATTGACAAAGAGCTTCTTACAAATTTTTCTAAAGGGTTAATAGGTCTTTCCGCCTGTCTTAAGGGTGATATCCCACAATATATTATTCAGAACAAAATGGATGCTGCAGATGATGCTGCAAGGTTTTATATGGAAACCTTTGGAGAGGATAATTTTTTTCTCGAGATCCAGGATAATGGCATGGAGGTTCAGAACAGGGTTAATAAAGGTGTTATAGATATAAGCCAGCGCCTGTCCATACCGCTTGTTGCAACAAATGACTGTCACTATCTTTCCAAGGGTGATGATAAAGCCCATGAAATTCTGCTTTGTATTCAGACTGGAGATACCTATAACAATCCAGACAGATTTAAATTTGATTCAGATCAATTGTATTTTAAATCCACCCAGGAGATGATCGACTCATTTGGCCAATACAAAGGTGCCATAGAAAACACCAGGGAAATTGTTAAAAGATGTAATGTTGAATTTGATGATAAAACCTATCATTTCCCCAGATATGCCATGTCACAAGAGGAGTCTGAAGATGAGATATTTAAGGCAAAGGCTCTGGAAGGTTTTGAGCAAAAGCTTAAAATAATTAAAAGTTTAAATCCTGATATTGATGAAAAAGTTTATAGAGATCGCCTTGATTATGAAATAGGGGTTATCCTTAAAATGGGATTTCCCGGATATTTTTTAATTGTTGCAGATTTTATTGAATATGCAAAAAAAATCAATGT
>JAOZRI010000377.1 GCA_029940235.1 Desulfobacula sp.
CCAATCGGGTGGTTTTAAAATTTATTTATGGGTAGTTTATTTTCTGCCCAATTAATAACTACCCATTTAGGTGGGGAATTTATGAAAAAAACTGCTATGATAATATTAGGATATGAATAGATAATGATAATTGATATACTTGGATTTCATAGGAACAGGTCGTAAAAGAGTTTTATCTAAAATGTATTGTATAAAAGAGAGGAAAAACAATGGCTCAACCAATACATGTAATTGCCTATGATTTGGGTACAGGCGGAAACAAAACAAGTCTATACAAAATTGGGGAGACACTGGATATTGTTGCCTCCAGTATTGAAGACTATCCAATGATTTTCGTTGAGAATGGTGGCGCCGAACAAAATGTGGAGGACTGGTGGAAGGCTATCTGTCAATCAACTAAAACCGTTTTAGCTGAATCAGGAATCAATCCAAAAGAGATTAAAGGCCTTGCTTTCAGCAGCCAGGCCCAGGGTGCGGTGTTTGTCGATAAACAGGGCTGCGCGCTTCGAAATCCCATGGGCGCACTGGATGCCAGATCACACAAACAGGTAAAACGCTACCTTCATCATGGTCTTTTGCGCATCCAAAATATAAATCTGTTTAAGCTGTTAAAAAGTCTGCGAATCACCGGAGGTATAGCAGCCACACCCAAAGATCCGCTTTGGAAATACCACTGGGTCAAAGAAAATGAGCCGGATATTTTTAGCAACATGCACAAGTTTCTGGATATCAAAGATTATTTGACATTGCGTTGTACCGGTAATTACGGCATGACAATGGATTCAGCACAGTTGACCTTTCTTTTTGACACCAGGCCTGGAAAACAGGGGTGGCATAAAGGCCTGTGCAAAATGTTTGATGTGGATATGGATCATCTGCCCCCTGTTGTTCAATCAACAGATGTCATCGGCGGGTTGACCAGCAAGGCTGCCCGGGACATGGGACTTGAACCTGAAACTTCGGTTTTCGGCGGTGGGGTTGATGCTTCGCTTTCAACAATCGGTTCCGGATGTACAGGACTCTATGATACACATATTTATATTGGTACGTCTGGATGGGTGAGTTGTAATGTAAAAAAACGTAAGGTAGATGTTACTAATTTTATAGCCTCTATTTTCAATGGCATGCCCGGCTGGTTTAATTATGTTGCCGAACAGGAGACATCCGGCTCTTGTCTCCAATGGGTGAAAGACCATTTGGCGCTTGAGGCCATTGATATTTATCTGAAAAAGCATACGCAGGATAAAAAAGATAAAAGCAGCAAACTATTTGATTTGCTCAATGAAACAGTAGAGCAGACTCCTCCCGGTGCAGACAACCTGATATTTACTCCATGGCTGCATGGTAATCGGTCTCCCAGAGAAGATGCTCTGGCTCGCGGTATGTTTTTTAATATCAAAATGAGCACGGGCCAGCGCCAAATGGTTCGTGCTGTTTTGGAAGGTGTTGCGTATCACAAACGCTGGATGCTGGAAGCCATTGAGAAAACTTTTCCGCGCCAGGAAACAATACGCTTTGTGGGAGGCGGTGCAAAATCAGATACCTGGTGTCAGATTATGGCGGATGTAACCGGTCGTAATATTGAAACCATACACAATTGTCAGGATATTGGGACGGCCGGGGCTGCTATTGTCTGCGGGGTAGGATTGGGAGTAATCCCTTCATTTGAACGGGCCGGCGCTTTAGTAAGGATTGATAAAAAATTTACGCCCCGCAAAAAATATCAAGCCATATATAACAAGAATTTTGAAGTATTCAAATTACTCTACAAAAAAAATAAAAAGTTGTTCCATAAACTGAATCAATATACTGAAGGATGAAACCAGCGGGAAACCTCTTTTAAAAAATATACCTTTATGCATACATTTATTAACGGAGAAATTATGGACATAAAAAAAGCAAAAACGATTGTCCTGGAAGCAGGAAAAAAACTTATACGGGAAGGGCTGGTCGCCCGGACGTGGGGGAATATCAGCTACAGGGTGGATGAAGACAGTTTTGTAATTACACCCAAAGGTCGGAAATACGAACACTTGACATTGGATGATATTGTCTGGGTAAGGATTAGTGATCTCAGTTATGACGGCAGTATTAAGCCATCTTCTGAAAAGGGATTACATGCTGAAGCCTATAAACTAAGCCCTGACGTTAATGCCGTTATCCATACCCATCAGACAAATGCATCAATTGTTGCGGCTGCACGCAGAACAGTGTTGATACATGATGATGAAATGAAAAAAATTCTTGGGCCGTCAGTAAAGGTGGGTCCGTATGCGCTTCCAAGTACAAAGAAGTTGGCCAGAGGTACGGCCAAAGCTCTGGAAGGTGGTCGTAAAGCAACTCTTCTGGCAAACCATGGCGTTGTCTGTATTGGTGAAAATATGGAGGATGCATTTAAAGCTGCCATAACATTAGAGAAAGTTTGCCGGGAATTTATTGAACAGGAATTTTTGAAACAGTCCAAAGGGGTTGAAGCATTTGATGTCCATGTGATGCACCAAACTTATCTGAATAATCTTTCAAGGAGATAGACCGTGAATATAGAACAGGCCAAACATGCGATCTGCGAATGGAGCAAAAAAATGACCCGGGATGGTATTGTTTCCGGAAATTATGGTTTTCTCAGTCATCGTGTTGGAAATTCCATGGTGATTACACCAAAAGGAGTCGATCTTGAGACCTGCACTCCCCGGGATCTGGTTGTGGTTTCTCTGGATGATCTTAGTGCAAACAAAAAAGACAGCTCTTTTTCCGAACAGATCCTTCACGCAAATATTTATAAAAAAAAGAAGCAATTTCAGGTATTGGTTCATAGCCATTCTTTAAATATCATGACCGCATCCAAGGCAG
>JAOZRI010000378.1 GCA_029940235.1 Desulfobacula sp.
AAAAACAGATGGGATTTTTTATCAAAACATTTTGGAGAACCAAGAGATATAATGCCTTTTACTTTTGACAGAGATTCTCTGGCTTTCTCTTCGGGAATAAGGATGGAATCCAGAATTTCTTTTTTCTCATCAGGCAGCTTAATATTATTAAATCCAAGTCTTAATCCCCAGTTTAAAACCATATTTTCAGAGACTATCCCCCCCATGCTGTGCCCCATAAGAATCGAAGGTTTGGAGCAGCTGCGCTGAAAAATAAAATCCAGTACAGCAGGCAGGTCATGGTCAATAAGTGAGTCTACGGTATAATAGGGATCTTGCCTGCCACTGTTCACCCCCATACCACGGGGATCAAACAGATATACCCATTTACCCCTGTCTGCCAGATCTTTTGCAATGGAATAGCGGTTGGAAATATTAAAACACTCTGAATTATTTGCAAACCCGGGTACAAGAACAATGGAAGGTTTATTATCTGATGCTGTCACAGCTTCTATACTTACCAGCCGCCTGAATTTTATCTCTTTGCCATCTGCTGTAAAATCCTGATAATAAACTGTTTCATAATCCCCTCTGCCATTGTTTTCCAGCTCATCAACTTCACTTTCAAAATAGGCTGGCTGACGTGAGTTCTTAAGGCTTTGAGTTAAAATATGTCTTTTAAGGGCCTCTTTTTGAATTTGGGGGAAAAATTGCTGTTCAATATTTAATCTGTTGATTATTATGTGTTCCAGCTCTTTTTTTGACAATAAAATTACATTTTCAGTCAAACGAATATTGCTTTGCTTTAGCTCATCTTTAAGAACTTTTTTAATAATTTTCCTTGGAATTTCATCCTGGGTGATCTTTAAAATAGTGTGATACAGTGTTAGAGCAAGTTTACCAATGGCATTTAAAACAGCTTGTTTCTGGCTCATAATCAATTCAGAGGCAACAGGAAGCCCCAGACTAAGCTGCCCCTTATAAATTCTGCTATAGGTATTATAACCGGCATTTATCAAGCGAGTTGGAATATCATTAACCACAGTTCTTACAGCACTCTTTCTTATCTTGATTATCTTTGCTGCCTGTAAAGCTATATTCATTAAACTGATGCCTGTTTTTTTATATGTTGCAAAGCAAGAGTTTTCACCCGTGCAATATCTTTTGTGTGTAAAACTCCATCAACCCCTGAAATAGAGGCAAGTTTCATACCATGCTTAAGCCCGAGTTTATAAATCTCTTTTACTTTGTCCCACTGTGTTTTACTTCCTTGTGTAAACTCTTCAAACCTTCCTTCAAGGGATAAAATAATTGTTTCAGCAAGATTGGCATACACAACATTCTGTGGAAGACCAATATCTTTCATCTCAATATTTTTTCCCGGCAAAAGGATTTCTCCACCAGTTATTACCAGAACATCCTGACGTTTTGCAACTTCTTTTGAGGTAAAAATCATGGGTCTTGTAATATCAGTAATGACACAGCCTGGTTTTACACGCATGATATCAGCACTGCTTGTGGCTTTTGAACTTGCCATGACAATAACATCCATATCTTCAAGATACCTGTCAGTTCTTGTTGCAACATGCAGTTTAACTTTTGGTTTTTCAGTTTTAATAGTATCTTGAAGTGTTAAAAGCTTTGCCATATTCCTGCTGACCAGTACCACTTCGTCAAAAGCAGTTGCAAGCAGGTGTGCACAGATGGAACCAACATCACCGGTAGCTCCGACAACCATGGCTTTTGCCTTGAGAATTTTTCTGTTTTTCAATTTTACCAAACCCATCTGTCGGACTGCTTCTGCCGTTGCCCACAATGCTGTTGATGCTGTATAGTTATTGCCTGTTGTAATGGGAAGAGCGGCATTTTTGCCCACATCTATACTTGCACCTTGCAAAGATTTTACAAGCATGGCAAGTCCCATGACCTGGGCACCAAGTTTTTTTGCCTTCAAAGCTGCTTTTAATATCTTTTTCATTGTAAATTCAGGAGAATGAGCCTCCATTTGCTCAGGTGTTTCACCAAGGGAAATCAGCCACCCTTCTGCTTCCACACCTGTGGGAGACTTTATGCCACTGACTTTTGAATAAACAAAGGGAGGAGAATATGCCATTGCTTTTTCAACAGTTTCTAAGGAAGCAGGAGAAATCTCGGATAAAATTTCCACGGCTTTAATTTTTTTTAGATATTCCTTAGTTAGAGGGTAGATAAGATATGCAAATCGGTTCACACGTTTGTTTTGCTCAAAGGGATAAATAATAGTGGGATCCAGCCTCTGCTCACTGATAATTTCAAGAAGATCCTCTTTATTGCTTTTGGCAATATCCATGGCTGAAATCATCAATGCTTCAATCACAACACCTTCTACAACCTTATCAATGAGTTTTGGAGTAGTATCTATAATTGTGGAGACTTCCATGTCAGTTAAAAATTCAACTCTGTCATCATAGGCGGTTGTTGTAATAACTGTTTTCCCGGCAAGTTCCTCACCTGAAAATACTTCAAGATACTCAAAAAAACCTTCATGGGGAACAACCAGAACAGTGGCATTTTTGACTGCTTTTTTAATCAACCCTATATTCATGGCGTTGATCTGTTTTTTCTTTGAAAGAACCTTGCCCATTGGCACTTTTTTTAAAAAACCATGGGCTTTTTGTGCATAAAGCTTAAACTCTTTCATGGAATATAATAATTTTGGGATACCATCTTCAAGAACAGGGTCTGCAAAGACCATGTTATCAGTAAATTCTGACATGACCGATGCAATTGTAGAGCTTGTCATCCCCGAAAAAAACATAACCCTGGCATTGGTAAAATAGCTGTCTCCCAATTGAAATTGAATATGGCGCAGACTCCACTCCTGGCT
>JAOZRI010000058.1 GCA_029940235.1 Desulfobacula sp.
CGATGATGAGCAATACAAATGATGAGCGGTGCAGAAATCTTTTGATAGCCCTGCGTAAAATGATTCAAGCCATAGAACGGCATTCAACCAATTTGAAAAAAAAATTTGGGTTGACAGGCCCCCAGCTTATTCTTTTGCAGTCAATATCTGCACATAATAAAATTTCTGTGACACAACTTTCAAAAAACGTCAGCTTAAGCCAGGCAACCGTGACGGATATTACAAAACGGCTTGAAAACAGGGATTATATTACACGGACAAGAGACATAGATGACAAGCGGAAAACCAATATAGCGCTTACGGAAAATGGAAAAGCAATACTCAATACAGTTCCTCCGCTTCTCCAGGAACAGTTCACCGAGCGGTTTTCCAAATTAGAGAGTTGGGAACAATTAATGATTGAAAGTTCATTTGAACGTGTTGTCTCCATGATGTCTGCAGAAAATATTGATGCCTCCCCAATATTGGTAACCGGATCAATGGATCCAATAAACCCCAAATAAATTATTTCTTATTATTGCAAATGGAACAGATCATCAAAAAAATAAATATCCCTCAAAAACAAGTTGTTCTGCCCTTTGTAAAATCTGTAGAGATTGCTGTAAAAAGTATAAAATCACGATTTTTTCGTTCTTTGATAACCACCATGAGTCTTATTCTTGCCATCTCTTTTTACAGCTATATTAAAACTAATTCTACTGTAATATCTGGAATTCTTGTTTCCCAAAATAAGATTGCCATGGAAAAACTTTCAACCCAGGGTTATGAACTTCCTGTAAATGGCGGAGAATATACAACAAGCCCAAAAGAGCGGTGGATTCTTTTTTTATCTCTTCTGGTGTGTGTTGTGGGAATTGTAAATACGCAATTGATGGCTGTTGCAGACAGGTTCAGGGAAATTGGTACCATGAAATGTCTTGGGGCTCTCGACAGGTTTATCCTAAGACTTTTTTTAATTGAAGCCATGTTACAGGGGATTATCGGGGCTGGTCTCGGGGCGTTTGCCGGGGCAGTTATTGCTTTATTGGGGTCTTTTATCAAATTTGGTTCTGTAGCCATTGAATTTGTTAATGTAAATGATATTATCATCTCCATTGTAATCTCAATCTGCCTGGGGTGTTTTTTAAGCATTATAGGAGTATTGTATCCAGCATTGCTTGCAGCAAGAATGCAGCCCATTGAAGCCATGAGAGGCAGGGACTGATGCACAATTTAAAATTACTCAAAATGTAAAAACAGTGAATCACGATTATCAATGAAAGAGGTAAACATAGAAGAGTTAAATATGGAAAACTTAAATAATATTGTCCGTGTTTCCAGGGTTAAAAAGAATTTTAATCTTGGTAAGACCCAGGTGCATGTACTCAAGGGAATTGATCTTGAAATCAAAACCGGAGAATATATCTCCATCATGGGGCCATCCGGGTCTGGGAAGACCACTCTTTTTAATATGATAGGAGGTCTTGACAAGCCCTCTTCTGGATCGGTCTTTATTGATGAAATTGACATTTCCCAGCTTGATGCCTATGAACTTGCCTGGCTTCGCTGCCGCAAAATAGGTTATATTTTTCAGACATTTAATATTATCCAGGTCATGACTGCCCTTGAAAATGTAACTCTTCCAATGATTTTTGCAGGTGTTCCAGATGATGAAGCCCATGAAAAAGGAATGGAGCTTCTCGATATTGTGGGGCTTAAAGATAGATTCCAGCACAAGCCTTTTGAACTTTCAGGAGGGCAACAGCAAAGGGTTGCCGTAGCCCGATCACTTGCCAATGACCCTGCTATTATTCTTGCAGATGAACCAACCGGAAACCTGGATCTTACCACAGGAGATGAAATTATTAAGCTGTTAAAGTTGTTGAGCAAAGAGAAAGGTGTAACCATTATTTCCGCCACCCATGATCTAAAAATGATCAATGTTTCAGACAGAGTTGTCTGGATAAGTGATGGTAAAATAGAGAAAATAGAAAATAGAGATGAGCTTTCCATTTCCCTTGGGCAAATTGGTGATAAATGAGATCAAAAAAGATCAACACTGCATCCAGAAGTTGTAACAGAAGAAACAAACGGTTTCTAATGGCGCAATATGCATGGTTTTTCTCCTCTTTTCTCATATTATTATTATTGCTTTTTCTCCCAGGATCACATCTTTGTGCCCAAACTGAGCGTGACTTAGATCACCAGCAAGGCTTTAATAAATTAATTGATGAATTTTCCAGTACAGGCAATCGCAGCTGTGGCAGTCAAGAAGCCATGGTTTCTGCTCAATTTATTAAATCCTATTTTAAAAACCTGGGGTTTGACAAGATAGGAACACAAACATTTCAAAGCCCTGTCCGTGCAAAAACAGACACAAGCATCCAGATTACAAGAACAGGGCAGATATTTGATATTGATCCTTTTTTATCCAATACTATCTCTCCGGGAACAATAGGAAAACCAGGTTTAACAGGGTCTGTTGTCTATGTGGGCCAAGGTGAAATCAAAGATTTTAATAATAAAATAATAAAAGATTCAATCATTCTCATGGATCTTGATTCCGGTGGGAACTGGATCAATGCGCTCTCCCTTGGTGCAAAAGCCATAATTTATGTTTACACTGCTACTCCTGATAAATTTCTTTTTAAGGATAAACTTGAACTGTCTCCTGTTAACTTTCCACGATTTATCATATCCAGGCAAAAAGCAGATAAACTATTCCCAGAATTTCAAAAACCAGTGAAATTACTGGAAAAACCCCTGGCAAATACCCAAAAGGATACCCAGGAAAATACAATTGCAACCATCACTTCAGATCTTAAATGGAGCAATGCAGATGTTGAAAATATCTACTGCATGATTCCAGGCAGTGATAATAAGTTAATGGATGAATTAATCATTGTTGAAAGCTTTTATGACACTTCAGGATTTATTCCAGACAAATCCCCTGGCGCTGATCAGTCATGTTCCATTGCTTCACTGCTTGATCTGGCAGGATTTTTAAAGGACAATCCTCCAAAACGATCCATTCTTCTTGTTGCAACTGCAGGATATGGCAACTCCCTTGCAGGAATGAGGGAGATGATATGGAGTATTAAAGCAAAATCCAGGAATCAGAAAAAAAGGTTTTCTAAATATAAAAAAGAGATTGAACAATCAGAACAGAATCTTACATTGATAATTCAATTTAAAAAACAATTAATAAGCCTTCTCAATGATTCATACACCCCCGATAACAATCAAATTGATCCAAAACAATTAAAACAGATTCAAGACAATATTATTGATATAATTAAAACCGGGATTGACCAGTTAAGCAACCGTCTTATGCAGCTTCGCCTTGAAGAAGAGCGCAATGAAGTTCTCATTAAAAAAATTGCAGAGCAGAGAATGGCATTAAAACGTCTTGAAAACAAAAAAGACCTTGCCGGTCTTAACACAGACGAAACCCTGCTTATTATTGACTTAATCCCTTCTGCCATTGAAAAACTTGAAAAAATCATAAAAAGCGCACAATTACAGAAAAATAATCTGAAATCAGCCATGGCATTTAAAAAACTGATTAAGTCAAAAAAAATAATGACCATTATCTCGCTTCATCTTTCAAGCCATGGCAATGGTATTGGTGCCTTTAACCAGGGCTGGCTCTATGATATTAAAAAAACTGTCAATATTTTCTCTCCATATGTTAAATTAAATAATACAATTCTTGAAGCAGGGAGAAACACAGCAAAAAAACTTGAAAGAGATAATATCCTTAAAGACACACTACGTCCCTCTCTTCACCGCTCCTGGCAGAGTTTTTTCAAGGATACTCCAGCCCTTGGCGGTGAGGTAAGCAGGCTTGCAGCTTTTCTTGGGTTTACTTTTGTTACAACCAATGATTCAAGGCAGTTATGGGGTACTCCCCACGATAAAAATGAGAAAATGGATATGGCAAATGCGGCAAAGCAAAGCCTGTTTGTTTCAAATCTTATTGCAGACATAGCCTCTTCCAGGGATTTATCTGTTTCCAAGCTTCCAAGAAATGGATTTGCGACACTGGAGGGGAATGCAAGCTTTTTAAGACATGGTGCTGTGTTTGCAGATGCTCCGGCTCCAGGCTCCATGATCTTATCATACCAAGGACCTGGAATTTTTTACAACCTGGTTGATGAGTCAGGCAACTTTTTAATAAAGGGTATCTCGACAAAAAAACTAACCCTTCATAAAGTTATTTTGGAAGGTTATAAATTTGATACACTCACAGGAAAGACTATCTGGGCAGTTGATAAAAATAAGACAACCAAGGCAAGATATCGAGTCAAGGTAAGAAAAAACTCAATGAAAACCGATCTTATTATGTTCCGGTGCAACCAGACCACCATATTAAACCTGCTGGAGCCTCGAACTTTCCAATATATGACAAAAATGCAGATTCTGGATGCAAGAATGGATGCCAAACCTGTGCGATACTGGTACAGCCGGATTGACACGAGATCTTCTCTTATAAGCTCAATTTATCTTCAGCCTGGAACCAGACTTAAACTCTCCCTGTCCGACTCTATTTTAAGCAAGAAATTTATTTTAACCCATGCCGGGAAGGACCATCCCGAGGGCAATGGATATAGAATTGACACGACACCTCTTATAGCACCAACCCAGTATCTTGCTGCAAGGGATATGTGGTCAATGTTAAACCCGAGAATTGATAACCTTGAAAAAAAAGGAATTAATAATCAGAAGATCAAAACCCTGCAGACAGAGGGAAATAAATCATTAAAAGATGCTCAAGACTATTTTACAGCCATGACATATGATAAATTCTTCAGTGCCTCTGGCAATGCCCTTGCCCTTGCAGGAAGAGTTTATGACCATGTTCAGAGCATACAAAAAGATGTTCTTTATGGCGTGCTGTTCTATATCATACTGTTTGCACCCTTTGCTTTCTGCCTTGAACGATTTATGTTTGCCTTTATCAATATCTATAAAAGAATTGCAGGTTTTTTATGTATAATGCTTGTTTTAATTACCATTATTTACAATGTCCATCCTGCCTTTGAACTTGCATACAGCCCAATTGTAATAATTCTTGCCTTTTTCATAATAGGGCTGTCTGCCATGGTAACCTGGATTATTTTCAACCGTTTTGAAAATGAGATGAAAAGACTGCAAAGGCAGGGCAGAAGAGGAAATGAGGGAGAAATAAGTTTTCTCAAAGCCTTTGCAGCCTCTTTTTTCATGGGATTAAACAATCTGCGCCGCAGAAGAACAAGAACTGTTTTAACCTGTACAACCCTGATTATCTTAACCTTTACAATCATGAGTTTTACATCGGTTAAAAATATACGTCAGCATTCCAAACTATTATATAACAGTCATGCTCCCTACCAGGGACTTCTTGTGAAACAGATCAACTGGAAAACTCTGGATGAAAGAGCTTTTAAAATCATTGAAAATACAATGGCTTCAGATATGATAGCTGCGCCTCGTGCCTGGCTTGACAATGCCAACAGAACACAATCTGTAAAAATACCAGTTATATCTGAAAAAGCAAGGTCCCAGGCCAATGGCCTTATTGGTCTCTCCCACAAAGAGCCCCAGATAAGCAAACTTTCTGAACAGATCCTCCAGGGGCGATGGTTTACCGGTAGCGATCAATATTCCATTATTATCCCCCAACGAATGGCAAAGATCCTTAAACTTCCTGATCTTGATTCTAACAAACCAGACTCAAAGGAATTTTATATTAAATTGTGGTCAATTCCTTTTAAAGTCATAGGTACTTTTTCCGGCAAAGATTTTGATCAATTCAAGGATCTGGATGGAGAACCAATAACACCTGCGATTTTCCCGGATGAAATTTTTCAGCAAACCACAGAGTCAGAAATGGAAGCTCTGGAATCAGGGGAAGATGTAAAGGCATTTCAAAGCAGATATAAGCATATTCCCTTTGACCAGACCGTAATCATTCCCTATAAAACACTGATTTCGCTTGGAGGAAATCTTAAAAGTGTAGCTTTAAAATATAAAAACGAGCCTGTGAGCAGTGAATCAACTTTTCAGATGGCAGATCGCTTTGGATTGTGGCTTTTTTCCGGAGAGGACAAAGGGGTCTTTCTTTACAATGCCAGTGATTCGCTCAATTACTCGGGCCTGCCCAATGTTTTAATCCCCATTTTAATATCCATGTTCATTGTGCTCAATACCATGATCGGCAGTGTACAGGAGCGTAAAAGAGAAATAGGAATTTATACTTCCATAGGCATGGCACCGTCCCATGTATCAATTATTTTTATTGCAGAAGCCTTGTCCTATGCCGTATTAAGTGTGGTATTAGGATATATTCTTGCCCAGGTGGTTGTGACGGTTTTTGCAGGTACATCACTCTTGTCAGGACTTACGGTTAACTACTCTTCCCTTGGCGGTGTATTTGCCATGGCAATGGTTATGCTGGTTGTTATTTTATCCTCCATCTACCCGTCAAGAGTTGCAGCTTCCATTGCCATACCCGATGTTGAAAAATCATGGGAAATGGCAAAAGCCAAAGGTAACCAGCTTGATATTGAACTGCCTTTTTTAATTAAAACCCAGGAGTTGTCATCTGTTTTTGGATATCTTTATGAGCTGTTTGATACCCATCGTGCAGTATCACACGGTATATTTTCCGTGGGCAGACTTAAGATGGAAGCTGGACATAAAATTAATTTTACAGCATGGCTTGCTCCATTTGACCTTGGTGTTATGCAGCAGGTTATATTTAATGTTAAAGAATCTTCCTATTTTAAAAATTATATGGAAATAGATATGACAATTTTACGGGAGGCAGGAGAGCACAACACCTGGTGGCGAGTGAATAAAAGATTTGTGAACCTGATAAGAAAACAGCTTTTAATATGGCGGTCAATGGATGATACTGAAAAACAGACATTTGAAGACTTCATGCAATCCATTGCAGACAAAAAGGATATATCAATTGCTTGATAGAAGAAAAGAGGGAAGCATTATACGGCCAAGAGCATTTACCTTGGGGATTATTCTTGCTGTATTAATATGTGCATTTACTCCTTTTAACAATGTGTATCGAAATGCAACCCCTCTTGGGGGCGGCTACTTTCCTCTGGCACCTTTTTACTTGCTGTTCTGGCTTACAATTATAACAGCTCTGTGTAAAAAATATTTAAAGATTGATGCCTTATTCACCGGAGCTGAACTTATTTTAACCTGGGGACTGATGCTGCTTGTTTCCGGCATTGCCTACACTGGTTTTGCAAGAACATTTTTTATCAATTTAACAGCTCCTTTTTATTTTGCAAGTGTTGAAAACCGCTGGCAGGAAGTTCTCCAGCCATTGCTGCCTGACAATCTGTTTCCCCAGAACAATACTGCCATTGAAATGCTTTATAACGGGCTTGAAAATGGTCAGGAGATGGGATGGTTTGAGCTTGCTGCACATATCCCCTGGTCTGCATGGATTATTCCTTTTTTCTCATGGGGAGTCTTTATTATAATCTGTTATATTCTCATCCTCAGCCTGATATACATGATCTCAAGGCAGGCCATGGAAAATGAGAGAATGAATTTTCCACTCTTAATTGTACCAAAAATGATACAAAAGGCACTTGATGAAGGCAGACTCTCTTCATTTTTAACAAATAAATTTCTTATAATCGGTTTGAGCATACCTTTTTGCCTGCATCTGTTAAATGGTCTCAATTTTTATTACCCTTCCTTTCCCCATATCAACACTCTGGTTCTGGCAGGCTCTTATTTCCCTAAACAGGGGCTTCTTGCAGGATTTATCAAACTTAAGCTCTATTTTTATCCGGCATTTATTGGCTTTGCATTTCTTGCATCCAAACAGGTCTCTTTCTCTTTCTGGTTCTTTTTTATTGCAGGAGCATTTTTTACAGGTGTTTTATCCATGGCAGGCTTGAGTTTTCCTGCCTCGGAACTTGGCACAACTTTTGGACCGACCCTGTCAAAACCTGAAGAGACTCAAATGATAGGAGCTTTTATCGTATTTTCTCTTTTTCTGGTTTGGCTTGCAAGATTTCATTTTAAAGAGATGGTGGTACATACTTTTCAACCCATGCACCCCGGCTCAAACCAGAATCATCTTGGTGATAAAATCAATTTCTATGGATTGAGTTTTGGATTTATCGGCCTTGTAATATGGCTGTTTTTCCATGGAGTAGGCATAATACAAAGTATTTTATTAATCAGTTTTTTTATCCTGTTTACCATGGTTGCGGTCCGGGTGATATGTCAAGGTGGTGTTACCTATTTTACATTGACTGTAGCTCCTCTGGATGCCGTCAATACAATTTTCGGACTTAAAATATTTTCCAGTATTGCATTGATAATCAGCAGTATCAGCCAGAAAATCCTGTTTGTTGATCTACGCGAATCTGTAGCTCCCTCTATTTTACACACCCTTAAAATTTCAAGGCGTGCCAGGGGGCAGGGAATGATTGCCGGAATAATTTTATTTTCCATGGTTATCTGTCTTTTTGTCTCTGCCGTTGCCATGATACTTTTATGCTATAAATATGGAATAAGAGAACTTCAACTGGACTGGGCAACAAGAACAACTCTGTCAGTCTATAATAATATTTTTCCTCTCATTGAAAATCAGATTACCCAGGGCGATTCCATAAAATATTTTGCACTGACAGGTGCTATGATCATGGGAATTCTCGTATTCTGCTATCATAGATTTTACTGGTGGCCCCTTCACCCCATAGGATATCTTATGATTTACAGCTCTGCCATGAAAATTTTATGGGTAAGTTTTTTCATAGGATGGCTGTTTAACACATTGTGTATGAGATACGGTGGAGTCACTCTGTTTAAACAGATGAGATATTTTTTTGTAGGATTAATCATGGGAGACTTTTTAATGGGTGGGACATGGGCCATTATTGGTCTGTTTACTGAGTATGGATATCAGGTTTTACCAACATGACAGATTATTACAGAATGCTAATTTTTCCAACTTCGGCGTTGATAAAAAATTTTATTTGAGGGTAAATTGAGACTTTTATATGTATGATGATAAAGAGTTAAAAGAGTATCGTGATCTATTAAAAGCTCCAGATCATTTTGAAGAGGGGTTTACCTGGAAAACAATTGTGGGTGCCATTTTCATCGGTTTTCTCATGATGCCAGGAAGTATGTATCTTCAGCTTGTCATTGGCACAGGAATAGGACCTGCTGCAAGATGGGTCACCATAATTCTTTTTGCTGAGATTGCCAAACGGGCCTATTCTGATTTAAAGCAGCAGGAGATTTTTCTTCTCTATTACATGGCTGGAGCTGCCATGGCATCACCTTTTCAGGGCCTTTTATGGAATCAATACTTAGTTCAGTCCGATGCAGCAAAAATGCTGGGGCTGACTGAATTTATCCCTGCATGGATTGCACCACAGCCAGAATCAATTGCCCTTTTAGAAAGAACTTTTCTGCACCATGACTGGCTTATACCTATTCTCTTACTGGTGGGTTCACAGATTATACAGAGAATAGATCAATTTGGCCTTGGATATGCTTTATACAGAATTACATCTGATGTGGAGAAGCTCCCCTTTCCCATGGCACCTGTCGGAGCTCTTGGAACTATTGCCCTTGCTGAATCAAGGGAGGAGAAAGAGAAATCATGGAAATGGAGAGTCTTTTCAATAGGCGGAGTAATAGGTCTTGCATTTGGATCAATTTATATCCTGCTGCCTGCTGTATCAGGTCTGATCTTTACAGAACCCATCAGGCTGATTCCAATTCCATGGATTGAATTAACAAGACATACCCAGGGGATTCTGCCTGCTGTGGCAACGGGTATTCAACTTGATCTGGGGCTGGTTTTTCTTGGCATGGTTCTTCCCTTCTGGGCTGTGATAGGAGGCCTGATAGGGCTTTTAATCACCATGGCACTAAACCCTTTTTTGTATCATAAAGGGATACTTGTAAACTGGCATCAGGGCATGGGAACTGTGGAGACGATATTTGCCAACAACTTTGATTTTTACATGAGTTTTGGTATTGGGTTGGGACTTTCAATTGGAATCATAGGGCTTTGGCAGGTTGCAAAATCTTTCACAGGTGCAGGCTCAAAAAATAGAGGAAGCTTAAAAGATCTTCTGCATCCACCTCCGGGGCGGGGAGATTTTGATTTTAAAATTGCCATTGGAATATATCTGTTTTCAACCATTTCCTATGTTATTTTATGTACCATTTTAGTGCCCACATTCCCCTGGATTTTCTTTTTAATCTATGGATTTGTCTATACGCCTGTAATTTCATATATCACAGCAAGAATGGAAGGTATAGCAGGACAATTTGTCAGCCTGCCCCTTGTCAGAGAAGCAAGCTTTATTGCAGGGGCTAAATATTTTGGATATCAGGGCATAGAGATCTGGTATGCACCCATCCCCATTCACAATTATGGAGAAGCCACTGTAAATTTCAGGGAGATTGAGCTTACAGGAACAAGCTTTAGAGGTATAATCAAGGCAGAATTTATTGTATTTCCTGTTGTTATGGTAGCAAGTCTTCTCTTTTCCCAGTTTATATGGCGCCTCGCACCCATACCTTCGGCAAGTTATCCCTATGCCCAGGAGTTGTGGCATCTCCAGGCCTTAAACACTCTTCTCATGCAGTCTTCAACCCTTGAAGGAAATTCCATGTTTTACCAGGCTTTAAGTGGAACAACCGTGGCTTCTGGTATTGGTTTCGGGCTTGTGACCTATGGCATTCTCACCCTCTTTGGCCTGCCAGTCCTTTTGATTTATGGTATTGTAAGAGGTCTTGGACAAAGCAC
>JAOZRI010000379.1 GCA_029940235.1 Desulfobacula sp.
TTTGTGGCCCGGTTCCTGGCATTAAATTGATTCAAACCACAGTATACAGCATCTGCCCCTGCGATAATTGCTGCTTTTATGGACTCAATATCTCCACCCGGTGCCAGTAATTCAATTTTTCTTTTCATTCAGATTAATTGTAACTTAATTGTTGATTCATGAAAAATAATTTTTCCTGATTTTTGCAGACACACAATCATGCTGCATTCTTGTGCGATTATAAAATACTTCAATATATTCAAAAATACAACTTTTAGCCGACACTTTCAACCAGCAGCAATTCAAACCTGAAAACTACTCTTTACAAAATGAAAGTTTAGCTTATTTTATAAGCTAATAATTTTTTAACAATAAGGATATTCTATATGAGTTGGTTCAGTAAACTTTTTAAAACTAATGGGCAGATACCTCCAACGATATTACCGAGAAAAAATGATCTCTGCTGGTGCGATAGTGGAATAAAATACAAAAAATGTCACCTTATCAAGGATAAGATGTATTTTAAGGAACATCCTAAAAAAAAGGTGACTGCTAAAAAATCATGCGGCCCTGTCTTAGGCTGAGGAAAATGATGAAAAAACCCCGTGTGGGTTTTAAAACCTGGTCTGTCTATCTGCTGAAATGCTCTGATAACTCTCTGTATTGTGGTGTTACCAATAATCTTGAAAATCGTCTCATCAAGCATAATAAAGGTACCGCTTCAAAATATACAAGAGCAAGGCTTCCTGTAAAACTGGCTGCCATAAAAAACAATCTTACCAAAAGTGAAGCATATAAAATTGAATACCGAATCAAAAGAATACCTGCAGATAAAAAGATAGCAACATTGAAAAATAAAAATTTTTCAGACAAATGCTATAAAAAATGAACGTTTGTTCGTTTTTATCTTGACATAAATATAGAACACAGGCATGTTGTCTGTATGAAAAGCCTGATTTGCATTAAACAGAGCAATGAAAGCGGGGAGATGAACCTGTTTGATACCCATGCCATTGAAGAAGCCTTAAAATTAAAGCAAAAGTTTGAAAATCGTGGATATCAAGAAGATTTTTCTGTGGATGTTGTAACCATTGGGCCATCTGAAAACTCAAAAATTATTAAGCGGGCTTTTGGCATGGGAGCTGACAAAGGATATCATGTTATAACCAAAGAGAGGGGATATTCTTTCTCATTTGAGACAGCATCAAGGCTTGCAGCTGTGGCGAAAAAAGAGTCATATGATTTAATTTTAACCGGGATTATGTCCCAGGATTTAATGGCTGGACAGACAGGCCCCATGCTTGCTGAGATCTTAAACCTGCCCTGTGTCACAGGAGTGGTGAAAACTGAGCTGGCTGCGGATAATTCTTCAATCAAAGTTGAGCAGGAGATGGAAAATGGATTTCGCAATGGTCTTGAAATAATACTGCCTGCTGTGTTGACCATTCAGGCTGGTATAAATACTCCAAGGTATCCTACTCTATCCAGAATGCTGGCAGCAGGGAAAAAAGAGATCATGACTTTTAATGAAACTGATCTTTTTTCAAAAAAAACCGGGGCAGTTCAGGCACGAGAGATATTTGTATCAATGGAGGATCCTCAAAAAACAAGAGCTGGCCATCTATTGCAGGGATCATTAGCAGACAAGGCAAAACAACTGTTTACTGTTTTACATGGCAAGGCTCTGATATGAAGCAGATATTAGTAATTGCAGAGATGCTTGATGGTGTGATCCAACCGGCCACCTGGGAGATTACAGCCGCAGCTGCCAAAATTAAAAAACTTAAAGAATCTGGTCAGATTAAAATTATTATTCCCTCTGATGACCCTTTGCCAATTGCGAAAGAGACTGCAAAGCAGACCGGTATGGATGTTATTGGTCTTAAAAGCAATGATTTAAAAGATTATGACAGCGATGTTTATAAACAATGCCTCTTCAAACTGGTTAAGACAATTGACCCTTCACACATTCTAACAGCCCACACCTCACAGGGCCGGGATTTTGCTCCCGGGCTTGCAATAAGCTTCAATGCAGCGTCCATAGCCTGCGTTAATGAAATCAAAAAAGATGATAAAGGTCTGCTCTATTCACGGTCTGTATTGGGCAATACCAAAAACATGATAGTCAGACCAGCAGAAGGTATACCTGTTGTTTTAACCCTGATGCCAGGAGTGTTCCAGCCCGATAATTTTAATAATCAAAAAAAAGGGCGAGTGGAGATCTGTGAAATTGCTTTTGATCCAGACTGCAGCAATACAAGGCGTATCAGGCATGAAAAAATTTTGCAAAAATCCTGTGAAAATAAGACTTTAAAAGGGGCAAAGATAATTGTCTCTGCCGGTCGTGGAATTGGAAAAAAAGAAAACCTTGATGCAATCTTTAAATTTGCACAATGTTTCTCTTCCTCTGCTGTGGGCGTATCTCGACCTTTGGTTGATATGGGATGGATAGGGTATGAACACCAGGTTGGCATTACTGGTGCAGCAGTTTCACCCAGACTCTATATTGCCTGCGGCATTTCCGGCTCTTCCCAGCACCTTGCAGGGATGAAAGATGCAAGGTTTGTGGTCAGTATTAATAACAATCCTGATGCCCCGATATTTCGCCACTCAGACCTGTGCATTGTTGAGGATATAGATCCATTTTTGCAGGCTTTTTTAAAGGTGGTTCAAACAAAATGATCTGTTATTGAACACAATTTTAATAACGGCCTGTAATTTTTAAAAAACAGAACAAAATAAGGAGATATAAATGGACTTTACAATTTCAGAAAAGATTAAGACCATTGTGGAAATGATTAATGAATTTGTGGAAAAAGAGCTTATTCCCCTTGAGCCTGAATTTCTGGTAAAAG
>JAOZRI010000380.1 GCA_029940235.1 Desulfobacula sp.
TCAGCATGCCTGTCAAAACGTTCAAACTCGGTGAAAAAAGCAATATCATAGGAATAGGAATCAAGCACTCCCACAGAGTCACTTACATCTAAGGCTGCTATAAGATTATTATCTGTATTTTTAATAGCCTGCATATGCTTTGGAGCAACATATCCTGCTGATCCAATCAAAGCAAAATTTTTATCCATTTTTTGATACCCTATCTTTATGCAAATTCTTTAATTTTTATATCTTTCTCATCTTGTAAAGCATGCCAAAGGTCATACTGTGTCTGCTGGATTAACCAGCTTTCAGCACTTCCACCGAAAGCTTTTGAAAGCCTGATTGCCATTTTTGGTGAAATCCCGAAACGGCCGTTTAATAAAGCTGATAATGTTTTTCTTGATACACATAAACCTTTGGCTGCATCTGTAACTGTTAAGCCTAAAGGTTCAAGGCAGAGCTCTTTAATAACCTCTCCCGGGTGTGGTGGATTATGCATAACCATTTTATTTCCTCCTTAATGATAATCTTTGTAATTTACATCATCAGCGTTGTTATTTTCAAATCTGAAAATAACCCGCCAATTTCCTGAAACATCAACCGCCCAAAAATTTTTTAATTTCCCTTTTAACGGATGCAGTCTAAGACCGGGTAAATTCATATCTTCCGGGGTTTGGCTTACGTCAAGCCTGGCAAGAATAATTCTTAAACGATTTGAATGTTCTGGAATTATGCCTTTTTTATTCCCTGATTCGTAAAATTTTTTAAGCCCTTTATGTTTAAAGTTTTTTATCATATTTATTTATAACCTGCCTATAACCAGGTGTCAATACTTCCAATAAAAAGTTTCCTCATTTTTTAAAATATACTATCACTTCTTTCCTCAGGTACCAAGTAAGAAGCTCAACAGTAAGAAGCTCAATTCTTTTGCCCTGTTAATTAAAATTCCATAATTTGCCTTTGTATCAGACAAAAAGTTATTCAAGCCGTACATCCGGATAAAGTTATTGAATCTGCAAAAATTATTGGAGAGTATGCTAAGAATATGAACGGAGCTTTGTGAAGTAGATAGCTGCAAGAAATCCGAAGATGTTGTTTTATCATCTATCAAAAGTTCAAACACAGTGGGAAGAACTTTTTCATCATATTCACACTGTTTAAAAGGCCACATCTCAACAGTTGCAATACGTCCAGCAAAGCTCTCTTTACCCATGATATTTACACCCTACTCATAAAAGTAATGCCTGTTAACTTGAATTCCACTATAATGAGCGGAGTTATATCTTTCTGAGAATCAGACCGAAATAAAAGATAGAATGCTATTGATTTATCTCTAAAAAAGAGATATATTCATTACAAATGAAAAGTATTATCTCACAACTTATTGATGATTTCCAGGAACGAAATATACCAGAACCTGTTCCCCGGACAAAAATAT
This sequence comes from Desulfobacula sp., assembly GCA_029940235.1. Classification (GTDB taxonomy): domain Bacteria; phylum Desulfobacterota; class Desulfobacteria; order Desulfobacterales; family Desulfobacteraceae; genus Desulfobacula. The sequence goes on from JAOZRI010000380.1 coordinate 1,421, forward strand.
TTTCCGAAATAAAAGGTAAGGCCGATGTTGTCATAGGCATGCGCCGTTCTGGAAAAACCTGGTTCTGCTTTCAAAAAATCAATGAACTGATTGAAAAAAACATCATTAGGCATCAGATCATGTATTTAAATTTTGAAGATGAGAGACTGCTTGACTTCAAGGTGGACAATTTTCAGGAAATTCTTGATGTTTATTATGGCAAGTTTCCCGAAAATAAAAACAGAACCTGTTATTTTTTTCTTGATGAATTGCAGCGAATTGATCAATGGGAGATATTCATCCGGCGGCTGCTGGACTCAGAAAATATTCAAATATTCATTACCGGTTCCTCATCAAAACTATTGAGCACAGAAATTGCTACCAGCCTTAGAGGCCGTTCAGTCACAACGGAAATTTTCCCATTCAGTTTCCTGGAATTTTTAAAATACCACAACCTGTTTGCTGACAAACCAAAACATTTCGGATCAAAAACAGCTGCAATTTTAAGAAAAGCTATAAAAGAATATTTTCAAAATGGCGGATTCCCTGAAGTGCAAAACATTGATCCCAATATAAGAATCGAAATATTACAGGGTTATATAGATACTGTCCTTCTCAAGGATGTGATCGAACGGTACCAGGTGAAAAATATCACAGCAATAAAACATTTAGTTCGGACACTGCTGCATTCATCCGGCAGAAAGTTCAGCGTAAACAAATTTTATAACACACTAAAAAGCATGTCCGTAAAATGTACAAAAAATCATCTTTACACATACCTTGATCACCTGACAGATGCTTTTGTCTTTTATCGGGTGCCTATTCACACCAGATCTGAAAAAGCAAGAATGATTAACCCTGTAAAAATATACACAATTGACACCGGCCTGTTAAATGCCATGAGATTTCAAAACAGTTCCGATTATGGTCAAATTCTTGAAAACATGGTTTTTATGCATTTGAGAAGAAACAATTACCAGATAGAATATTTCAACACAAAAAAGGGATTTGAAACCGATTTCTTTGCCCGCCACACCATAACAAAAACAATCAAATTGATCCAGGTCTGCTGGCAGCTATCAGATCAAAAAACTTTTGACAGGGAATACCGCGGGCTGGAAAATGCCATGGAAGAACTATCAATATCTTCAGGAACTATTGTCACCTGGGATGATGAGGCGCAATTAAACAATAACATACAAGCAGTCCCAGTCTGGAAATGGCTTTTAAAATAGAGAGGCCGTGTTATGACTATAGTTCACAGCGTATGAATTGATACCATCTCTTATCAATTAGGGTAAAAAAGCATAAAATTTCCTTCTTTAAATACAAATATAAGTTTACATTTTCCTTTATTTAAGTATAATGCTTTTATGATAAAAATTATAAAAACAATTATTAAAGATTTCCATTTGAGATCTCTACC
>JAOZRI010000381.1 GCA_029940235.1 Desulfobacula sp.
ACCAGAACTGAACAGACAATACAAAGAATCAAAGTAATGAGGATTGTCCTTGCAGGTGTCTCTTTTTGCGCACTCATGATTGAATCCTCCTTCTTCTCTTGATATGACTTTCCACGACAAAATAGTCAATAAGCGGTGCAAACAGATTTGCAAACAGTATGGCAAGCATCATTCCTTCGGGAAATGCAGGGTTTACAACTCTTATTAAAATTACCATAATTCCAATAAGTCCCCCGTAGAAATATTTTCCCTTGCTGGTCATGGATGCTGTTACAGGGTCAGTTGCCATAAAAACCGCACCAAAGGCAAGACCTCCAATAACAAGATGCCACCATGGAGATAACATAAAGGCAGGATTTGTATCAGAACCAATTACATTAAATAACAATGCTGTTAAAACAGCTGCCACAAGGATTGAAAACATTATCCTCCAGGAGCCGATTCCTGTCATTATTAAGACAAAAGCTCCAAACAGAATGGCAAGGGTGGAAGTCTCTCCAAATGACCCTGGAATCACCCCGATAAAACTTTGAAACCATGTATAATTCAAATCAGTTAATCCGCTTGATGCAACCTGGCTTAATGTTGTTGCCTGGCTTACTCCATCAATTATCCAGACATTATCACCTGAAATCTGGCCTGGATAGGCAAAAAAGAGGAACGCCCTTGCAGCAAGTGCAGGGTTTAAAAAGTTTTTACCAACTCCTCCAAAAATCTCCTTGGCAATTACAACGCCGAAACTTATTCCAAGTGCCACCTGCCACAAAGGTATGGTCGCAGGAAGAATCATGGGGAATAAAAAGCCTGTAACAAGCATGCCTTCGTTGATTTCATGTTTTCTAACCACAGAAAAAAGAACTTCCCATGCACCACCAACTACATTAGTTACAATATAAATTGGAAGAAAATAGACAAAACCCAGAAAGAGATTTGCTGAAATGCTCTCAGGGTTTGGCATTATTCCCAGAAAAGTCACAAAAGTAACATGCCAGTCTGAAACATTTGAAAGGCCTATTGAAAGAACTCCGGTGCTGACCTGAAGTCCTGTGTTGTACATGCCAAATAAAATAGCCGGAAAAAGAGCAACAATAACTGTCATCATCATTCTTTTTGAATCCATGCCGTCTCTGACATGGGTTAAACCCGAGGTTTTATCCTTGGTTGTATATATGAAAGTATCTGCTGCTTCATAGAGTGGATAAAGTTTTTCAAATTTTCCACCAGACTCAAAAGCAGGAGCAATACTTTTTAAAAATTTCTTCAACATAACTACATATCCTCCATTTCGATTTGAATCAGAGCTTCCCGAAGAACAGGTCCGTAATCAACTTTTCCTGGATCAACAAATGTGCAGAGAGCCAAATCCTCCTCATCAAGATCAAGTGTTCCCAGGTCCATTGCCATATCAGTATCTTTGACAACCAAAGCCCTTAAAAGCTGTGTAGGCATGGTATCAAGGGGCATAACCTTTTCATAGGCACCAATTGGCACCATGGCACGCTTTCCTCCATTTACACCTGTATTTAAATCAAAAGATTTCTTATTTAAAAATTTTGAGAAAAAAGTCGGCATTATGGAAAATTTCTTAAACCCGGGCATTGTCCAACCAAGAAAATCCTGCTTTACATTATCTGATAAAACAGTGACCTGGTTAAAATAACGTCCAAGATATGCAAAAGGACCTTTTGCCTCAAACCCGTTTAAAAGCGAACCTGAAATAATTCTGTTATTATCATCATCAATGGATTCATCAGAAAACAGATCGTCTAAGGATGCTCCAATGCGTGTTTTCAATATACACGGATTTTTAATTCCAGTGCCGGCAAAGCTGACATAACGGTCTGTCCAGAGTTTTCCTGTTTTAAACATTTTACCGATTGCAATTACATCCTGAAAGCCAATATACCATGTACTTGTCTCAAGAGTATTGGGACTTAAAAAATGAATGTGGGTTCCTGGATTTCCAGCTGGATGAATACCTGCAAATTTTTTAATTGAGATAGAATCACTTTCATAGCCTGTATCAATCTGTGTATTCTCTTTTGTGCAGATAAAAACGCTGCCTTTGGTTAATTTTGCAAGAATGTCAGCCCCGAATTTAAAATCATCCATATATTTTGTTATGATAATTTCCGGATCATATACAAGGGGATTTGTATCCATGGCTGTAATAAAGATTGCTTTTGGTTTTGAATTAACTGCAGGAACTTTTGAAAATGGTCTTTGCCTTAAACCTGTCCACAGCCCTGACTCAACTAACAGCAGTCGAATGGACTCCTCGGTATATGCTTTGGAATCCTGGGCAAAATTTTCATATGAGACCTCATCTTCTTTGTCATCAACTTCAATGACAATGGATTGAAAAACTCTTCTTGCTCCCCGATTGACCTCAATAATTTTCCCGCTGGCAGGTGCTGTATAGATAACCCCTTCAGTTTTTTTACAACTAAAAAGAGGCATGCCTTTTTTGACATTTTCTCCCTTTTTAAGACGTAAAGTTGGTTTCATTCCAACATAATCTCTTCCAAGAAGTGCAACTTTTTTAACTGCCTGTTTCTCTTGAATTAAATTGTCAGGTGGCTTGACATCAAAAGGGATGTCCAAACCTTTTGTTATTTTTATCATATAATCAAACTCTCCTTTTTAAATCACTCTGAATTTTGTTGAATATATATCTTGTGGTCAACCAATGATAATGAGTGGATATGACCTTTAATAAATTTTTGATCGCCAAAAATAGAGATAAGACGAATTCCATCATCATCTGGTTCTACCCTGTCCACAGCTTCCATTAACAGTGTTTCAGTTTTATTTTCAA
>JAOZRI010000382.1:0-769 GCA_029940235.1 Desulfobacula sp.
TCCAATCACGCCATCCCCATCCAGATCCCAGTTTCCGGAAAGTTCGGCAAAGTACATGTCAGTAGGGCAGTCAAAAAAATCAGTCGGGCTGATATAACTTGGATAGCACATCATCATGGGAATGCTGGATGTTGTATTAAATGATCCGGGATGGGGATTCCCAATCAAAAGAACATATTCAATACCCCAATCCAGGTACCGGTTGTTCTCTCTTAAGTAATTCCGAATATTTTCAGCCCTGGCCTGTGCTGAACTGCCGGATTCATAGTGTGAATCATCCGGGTTTGAATTTTCAGTAATAATTTTAACAGTATAGCCTGAATATCCTTTATGCTTTATAAAACTCTCAAGCTTTTTGCTGTTGGTTTGGATATCTTCGGTGGTTATAATAAGAAAATTTGGATTTTCCCTCCCTTTGGCATCCCCTGTCTCCTTGATATCCTGATCTGATTTTTCAAAAGGCATTGATAAATAAAAGCTGTCATGCATCTGGGGGTTTTCAATTTTTGATGAAATGTTCAACCAGTGTTTTTTACTTTGAACAGGCGGCATCTTTTTTGTATAAAAAGGTGTTGCTGCAGATTTTTCAGTAAACCGGATGTGAATAGTCCCGGATCTCAACAAAAGGATCGATTTTCGGTTAGGATTATACAGAATCGGAAAAAGAGAAAGGTAAGCCAAATTCCATTGCCGGTACCTTGATATTTCCAGTTGTCGTAAAGGCATTTCCTGTTCGGGAAAATAAGTATCCTTCCCGTAAATCTCCATA
>JAOZRI010000382.1:779-1901 GCA_029940235.1 Desulfobacula sp.
ATCTTTTCCGTTTAGCAGGTGGTCCCAAGAGGTTATCCTTGTGTGTGTTGATGTGGTGGCAGGCGGCCGCACCGGACTAATATAAAATTCCCCATGGACGGTTTCCCAGACAGAATCTTCCAGGGATATAGACACGGTTGACAGGTTTACATTTTCTGGCAGTAAATATCCAAATTTTACAAATGGCAGTTCCGGCTGGCCGGGAGCACCTCCTGGAATAAATCCCTTGAGGCTGATATGATCTCCGTCTGCTTCTTTTTTTATCTTGATATTTGATACGATCTTTATTTCCTGCCGGATTTCATTGCCTGTGTCGATGCTCTGTCCACGGATCAGTCCATGGCTGGATTTATTGCCTGCATCTACATTCCAGGCGGTAAGCCAGAAAAACAGGATGAATAATAAAAATATAATATAATCTATCCGCTTTTTCATTACGTTTCTTTGGTCTGTTTTCCGGCAATTATCAGCCATTTTATTCTCCTATGGTTACAGTTCCCCCTACTGCTTTCATTATCATTTTTTTTGTAATTACAGCTGCCTCATCTGTTGTGCCGGTTCTGATGATCATCAACCCGCCTGCCGGAACTGAGTTAATCCCCTCGGATAGTGTATTGAATGCCTTATCCGGGCTACCGGCCTCTTGTCCTGAATGATAAAAATCCACCCATGTCTGTCCGACAATCATGGGGAAATTAATACGTCCGTAGCCATAATAGTCATTTCTTCCGGAAACATAGGCATATGGACCAATTTTATCAGTGCCGTTGTGTAAAATCGTACGGATCTCTGAGGCTGTTACACTATTTCTGAAGGAGATGAGACTCGCCACGACTCCTGATACCAGAGGAGTTGCCGAGGATGTTCCTGAAAAGGTCTCCGTATAGTCAATGTCTGCCAGATCATTGCCTGTTCCCGTGTTGTATCCAACATTTCCCAGGCGATCAGTGGTCGTAATGCTCTCCTCTCCCCCGCTGCTTGGAGCAAGAACATCCAGAGAACTTCCAAACTGACTGTAATATGAACGCTCTTCCTTCCCACTCCAGACCCCGTCATTGCTTGCGCCTACGGCAATGGTATCGGGATTGGATGCGGGATATGCCACAGTCTCTATATGTGATA
>JAOZRI010000382.1:1911-2818 GCA_029940235.1 Desulfobacula sp.
TAATTCAAACCGATCTCGAATCACCGGTGAAGGAGGTGCTGTGGGGGCCTGACAGGAAACCCACACCCAAAAGGTTAACCCTGCAGGCCCTATCGCTCTCGTAGCTTCAAGATTTGTCTGTTGATTGTCGGATATTGAACCGGCTCTTACTGAATTACCCATAACACCCCTGGCATGAACACTGTCGTTTATAATAACCCAGTCTGCATTGCCTGAACTGGTAAACCCTGCCGGGACCACACCGGTATTTTCGTCATTAAAATCTGTTGTTCCGGAAAAACCCCAGTCAATGTCGTCCAGCCATACGGTATCATGTCCATCAGAACCGGCAGCATCTTTTATGAAACTCCAGCGCAGGGTGTGCATCCCGACTGACATCGGAACCGTATATTTTTTCCACCCGCCGGCTTTATTCCCGGAAGCAAAAAGAACAGGACTCCCATTTGCGCCTCTTCTGGCACCGGCAATATTGCCATTTACAACATCGGCAATTGCTGCATTCAAGTTGCTCTGGCAACTACCAATCCCCCAGCTGTTATTGACTACATCAGCATACTTACCAGCATAACGTATGGCATTAGCCAAATTCACACATCCCCCTTCGGCTCGAACGGGAAGGATGACAGCGTGCATGGCACTTCCTGTAACACCTGAATTATTATTTCCTATGGCTCCGGCTACTCCGGAAACAGCAGTGCCATGGTTGTCGCCTGCCACTAAAGGTGCAGGATTATTGTCTCCATCATCAAAATCCCATCCCTGATGATCATCAATATACCCATTCCCGTCATCATCAATCCCATTTGTGCGTTTGTCATTACCGGACCCATCCAATCCGGTTTCGCCCGGATTGGACCAGATGGATAAATCAGGATGCAGTATATCTACTCCATCATCAATCACCGCA
>JAOZRI010000059.1 GCA_029940235.1 Desulfobacula sp.
CATTTTGATATGTCTGAAAGTGACTTTAGAAAAAGGCAGCGGGTATAAAAAATGATCCCATAAAAATTTTAATTTTACTCCCTTATAATTGGGACTTACAAGATAGAGTGGAACATTTGCTCTTTGAGCCAGAATAATTGCACCAGCTTTCATTTTATGCCTTGGGCCTCGAGACCCATCCGGAGTTAGGGCAACACTATTGCCCTCTTTTATCTCTTCAAGCAATTTTCCCAATGCCCATTTCCCACCTTTAGACGGAGAGCCATGGACTATTTTAAATCCCCAGGGAGACACAACATCCGCTAAAGCAGAGCCGACATGATTCCTGGAAAACATAAGCACAAAATTTTTATGTCTCAAAAGTTTAATTATAGGTATTATTTCATTATGAAAAACAGCCACTATACAGGGCTGAACAAAATCAATATCATTTTTATAAATCAATGTTTTTCTTATGAAAAAAATAACTCTGATTGATAATGAGATAAATTTTCTTAATAACATTCTGGATATTCTTGTCTCTTTAGCCACAGTTGTCCTCACATTTGCGAATATATTGAAATATTTTGTTTTTTAAATAATGAAAGTTTACTTTCGTATAATTATCATTTTATACACTAACAAAACAAATACCAATAACTCAATAAAAAATATACGACCTATCATCCCAATCCCATGGCACTTCCAATTACTAATCGTGATTCACCCTCAAATAAGAGCGTATAATTTATGTGCAAACGAGCAATTGCTCAGGTCACCACTGCCCGATGAGAGATAACTATCAAGAAAAATTTGCATATTGGTATCAGAGAGAGTCCCACGCCTGCGAATGAAACGTTCAATCTCTTTATACATGGCAGTTTTTTTCCATGGCCGCCAGATCAATTTCTCAAGATCAATTAAACATACATCCACTATGGAACCTTCTATGGAATAAAAAAGATGTTTTGGATACAAAGAGTTGTGAAAATAGTTATTATCATTTAACTTTCGGGTAACAGCTCCACAACGTGCCATCAGCTGTTTCTGCATCCTGGGATTCAAATGGTCAATACCAGAATCAAGGCTGACATAATTGCTCAGTGCTTTTGTAACCAGGATAGATTGGTGCTTGCCTTTAACATAACGTTCTGCAAAATAGAGTGGTGTTATTGTCGGTACTGAAAGCTTATAAAGTATCTGGATATTTTGAAATTCTTTTTTAAAAGTTGGAATGCCGGACACTGGATGAAATAGAGTTCGCTTCTTATAATCTTCCTGCCTTTTAATATACATTGAAACAGCTTTGCCTCCTTTTTTTTCAAGCTTTAGAAAAGAGACCCCGCTCCAGCCAGTTCCACGATGATTCAATTCATCAATAAAAGGAGCATCAATTTTCCACCACGCTTCAAAATCAACCAATCCATGTTGAAAAAAAACATCCTTCAAATCTGTATCAATATATAAAGAACTCTTTTTAAATTGTTTGGGCATAATTTTTACATTTTCAAACGCTTATAAAATGTCACTATTTTCTTTATCAGTTTCTTATCTTCTTTAGATAAATCATCTCTGCCAGTATAGTTTTTATAAAACCTTAATCTTGTGGCAGGAGAGAGATGATATCTTGCAATTTTATCCAGACAAGCCAGATCTTTTATTTTCCCATGTGTAAATAGAGGAAAAATTACTTTTTTCCCACTGGGGCAGTCAATAAAATATACTTCTGGTTTTTCACCTTTGGTAACAAGTATATTGCGCCATTTCATGTCCACATGAATGAATCTATTTGCATGGAGCCGCCTTGCATATTCAGAGTATAAAAAGCCAACACGTTCCATCCAGGCCTTATTTTTTAAACGCTTTGAACCTTTTTGTGCAAGGTAAGCAAGATCTGTTGAATCTGGAACCTCTTTTGTTATCAAAGCACCACGTTTAAATATTCCAAAACAGATTTCCTGGCCGCATGCCACAATTTCCGGCACTGGAATGCCTAAGCTATCAAAAAAAATCAGGTTTTCCCAGTCAGCACGTATCCTGCTTCGTCCAATATAACGTCTGATCCTTTTTCCTCCTGCTGTGTAAGTTTTTACATAATAACACTGTCCATCTATAAAGACTTTTATGACACGACTTATGGGGTCTGAAGATATCTGCTCACCCCTGCATGAAAACACATTGTCAAGGTCATTGAACAACAGCCCGGTTTTATCTCCATATTTTTTGGAGACATACCAGAATGATGTATATTTTTTTAAAGTTTTTTTTATTTTTAGGCTCCTTTTTTCCATGAAAATCTTTGCAAACCTATCATTGGCTTTCATGATATGAAAAAAACGAATTTAAGCCAGTGACCTGGTTTTTGTCAAGTAGAACCAAAATATTTCTTTATGCTGTAACTCAATCAGCCCACATTAATAAAACTTTTTTCCTGAAATTGAGGCTGTTTCTTTTAGATCCAAATTGCACATTTTCCACATATTTATCCAGAAAAAGCTCCATGGAGACCGATGCAATGGCTTGTCTGTCTTCTTTGTAATGGAGTATTGGTTTAAAATTTCTTGCACGTTTGAATCGATTCAAAGGTGAAGAAGAGTAAAAAAGATCTGTTACATCTATAAGTCCAAATCTCCCCTGGGATGTGACAATAACATTATTAAAATGTATTGCTCTAAAATAGATTCCACTATTATGGAGATGGGCAAGAAAGCAGGCAAACTCCAAAACAAATTTTTCTCTACTATTTTTATCATTCAGCAAATCTCTTAAAGAGTCTCCTTCAAGGGGCTGGTATATAATCAGATCCCGTTTGATTGAAGGTACTTTATAGGTATTAATAATCTGGACAGTGGGAATATTTTTTTTTTGTAATATTTCTACAGCCCGGACAAATCTTTTTGCATATGGCCAGATAAGTGCGGAGGAGAATACTCTTTTCAAACGAAAAAGTTTTGCAATTCGACCATCATTCAACCTTATTACTTTATCACCAAACGTATCTTTTGTAAGAACCTCGCCATTTTTGATCAAGGCCGCAAAGTCATGTTTATTAAGGTTTTTCCATTTACTGAATCTAATTTTTATCTCCTTTAATCTTGCAACTCTTTAAATAATTCAACTATTTGAAAATTATTTTTCCAGTTTTTCATAAACCTGTTTATATCCTTTTTCCAGGCATGGGAAAACAAAAATTTGCTTTTATGCCAACTCATGGAATCAAGGTCTATGAAATAAGGCGTGTTATCTTGAATGATAATATTAGTTGCCTTCATATCTCCGTGACTGATCTTTAGAAATTTAAACTTCTTAAATACTTCTATTATTGATTCAGAAGTAATTTTAACATCTTCAGCTTTTGCACCACATAAAAATTTTCTGGCACTCTCCCCTTTTATATATTCACAAATAAAAAAAGCCTTATTCCTAAAAGGCCCAAATCTTACCTCTTTTATGGCTATGGGTTTTGGAGTGTTTATTCTGCTTTTCATGAGAAGATGTGCACTGCGCCACGATATATCTGCCCGGGATTTTTTAAAAGCAAGCCTTAATGCATGGAATCTGTTTTTCATATTATAGCGCTTTACCACAAGTTCAATCCCATCAATTTTATACAATACAAGAGTTGCAGTATTCCCGGCTTTCAAAAGCGAGGCTCCGGGATTATCAAATGCAATGTCTGGGTTTTGTAAAAAAGATTCCATTTCCGGGGTGTAATATTTCCTATGGCAGAGCAAAAAAGATGAAAATGATTTTTGACATATAATTTTAGTAGAATTTCTATAAATTTTTTTTAAATATTTGACTGTCCTTAATCCATGGCTTTTTTTAATTAATTGTTCAAGTGTATCTGCCACTTGACTTATATTGTTATATTTTCGGATCCCGGCATAGGCCCGGGCAAGATCATATAAGAGATTTTTGCTCTGGATATTAATCTGGGAGAGCATTACTGATAAATTTTCAAGGCTGAGATGTTTTTTAAGGGGTCTGGCACTTATCTGCTTGATTGAAGCTCCATCCAGAGCATATATTGTATCATTTTTTAATAAAAAGTTGTCAGGGTGAAGATCACTATGTAGTATACCTTTGTGGTGAATTCTGGCAATGAGCCTGACAAGGGGTATAAGATATTTTTTACAACTGGCCTGTGGGCTAAGTGTGTCCTTTTGGCTAAGCGTTATTTTCAGACTATTTGAGTCTACATATGGATCAAATTCAAATATTTTACCAAGGTCTATTGAGCTGTCAATAAACTCAAAAATCAGGATATGGCTTTTAAGTTCTTTACAAAATCTGGAGTATAAAATTGTACTTGTGGGAATTTTGGCCTGTTTTAACAACCCATTGCCAATGATCTCTTTTTTTACATGTTTTTTATATCTAAAAGGCTTAAAAAAAAATTTTGCCACTACTTTTTTTTCACACCAGAGGCCTGAAAAAACTGCTCTTCTTCCTGGAATAAATCGCAATAGCTTATTGCATTGCAAATGGTGGCTATCATTGATTAATGCAAGTTCAAAAGGAATTATAAGCTTTTTTTTTCCAATAACTATATCTTTAACATCCAGCCTACCCATATAATTTTCCCATGTCTGGCGGGTTTGTATTGAATTGTTTTTTATAAAGCCCAATGGCACGTCTTTTAACAAGCCACCAGAAAATTTTATTTTCTGCCATGGATTTTTTGGCTGTTGTATTGTGATAATTTTTTGCAAACAGCAGTAAATCTTCTTTTGTAAGACCTATATTCATACTTGAAAACATGATGGCTGAAATATCTTTAACCCGCCAGCGCCATGGGGTTGACGGCCTGATCTGCACACGATGTAAATCTATGAGAAAAAGTCTAAGGTTATCAGGATCAATGTTGTCATCACCATTTGACAGGTCAAGCAGAAAATGGCAGATATAAAAATCCCTATGGTTGAAACCATTTCCATGGATGGTCCGTGCTATCTTGGCAATCTTTATTATCAGGGCATTTTTAATTTTTTGGGATGGTGGGTTTGACGGCCAGTTTTTACAATAGTTCTCAAGACTTATAGTATTTTTTAACTCATCTGTAATAACAAAGGATTGTATTCTGGCGGGATTCTTCCCCCTTTTACCATATCCCACAAGATGCATTGTATCCACTCCAAGGCTGTCCAATTTTTGTATGGCTTTCCACTCGTTCTCGGCACTTAAAACAGGAGGTCTGCGAAATTGTAAAATATTTTTTATGATCTTTTTCCAGCCAACACCTTGATGGAATTTTCCAAAATAGTGTTTTCCTCCCAATTCAAACCGAAAAGTTCTTCGTCCATCTTTTTCACTGAATATTGGCCCATCAAGTTTGAACAGACCTTTAAAAGCATCTTTTTCACTATTCCAGTATTTTCCCCACTTTTTGGGTAAATTAATCATGAACACACCTCTTCAATGACATCCACAGCCCTTTGAGCCCGGCTGAAAACATCTGTTTTCTCTATATATTTTTTTGCATTCCTGCGCCATTGATTCTGCTTATTTGATGTCAGCAGAAATAATAAAATTTTATTAAGTTCTTTTTGCACAAAAGGAGATTTAATCACTTTTCCTGCCTTGGCTGATATCACATGAAAACTATACCCGCAGATATCTGTAGTTATCACTGGCAGATTTGCTGCCAGCGCCTCTACAATCACTGTTCCTGTATTCTCAATACGGGCTGGATGAAGCAGAAGGTCTGAAGCCATCAAAAGGGCTGGCACATCTTTTCTTGCACCTATAAACTTAACATGCCCCAACACATTTTCTCTTTTTGCAAGCCTTTTATAAGATCCTGGATTATCAATGCCTGCAACAAGCAAAATACTCTTTGATAAAAGATTTTTCGGCAAAGATGATAAAGCTCTGATTGCCCGATCAACTCCTTTTATCTTAAAATTGATACACACCATTAAAATTATAATGTTATCCTGGGCAATATCAAGCTCGTTGCGTTTATCCATACGAATTTTTTCATGGTTTGCAGGAGGAATACAATCTGTTGAAATACCAGGAGGCATGATGTGAAACCTGTCACTGGCTGTCCTATAATAATCTTTATATAGTTGTTTCTCTTTTGGAGTTAATAATAAAATTTGAGTTTTTGCATCCTGTCGGAAAACAGAGTGTTCAAGTTTTATTAAAGTATTATATCGATTTGTAATGTGATGGAAAAAGCTGCGGTACTTCATCTTAGCTGCATATAAAACATCGGCAGCATAATACACATCCAGACCCGGCATTTTATTAAATCCAACAACAGCATCATATTGTTTTTTATTATAGCGTTTATTAAAACGTTCTGCAAAGGATTGATATCTTTTATGATTACTAAAACCTGACACTGGAATAATTGTAATGTTGAGCCATTCAGGTTTTTCACCATCCCATGAAATGGTATACACATCAATATGATATCCCCTTTTGATACACTCCTTTGATATATTCATGAAATTGACCTGGAGCCCTCCAAAAGGGAAATATTTAAAGAGGCAGAATGCCAATTTCAATTTTCTTTGCATTTTACAATATCTCTTCACAAGCTTTTATAACTTTTTTAGCAGAAAAGTGCATGCATATATTTGTATTATTGGGACACTTATTGCTGCCATGCCGCCTGCATGGTTTACAATCAAGGGTTTGATCCTCCACAACCCTTGAGTCAGGATTAAGCCACGGCCCAAAACCGAATTCAGGAGATGTTGCACAGAATACTGCCACTGTGCGGGTTTTAAATGCTGATGCCATGTGCAGGGCCATGCTGTCATTACAGATCAAAAGTTTTGCATTTTTCATAATATACATTGTTTCTAAAATGGAAATGTGCCCTGAAAAATCTATAATATTGGTATCATTTCCTGCATGTTCACATATCTGCCTGCATGTTGCTGCATCATCGCTGCCTCCAATGAGAATGATATTCATATCCTGTTCCATATAATATTGGGCAACTTTGAGATATCCCTGCCAATGCCACTGCTTTGTTTTCCAGGCACTGCCCGGTGCCATGACAATAAAATCCTTGGGAATATCTTTTACTTTTTGGAAAATATTTTCATGGGCAGGTTCAAAAAGCCTGAGATCAGTCTTGAACTCATCTTTTGAGATATTATATTTTTTAAAATCATCAAAAAGAAGGGAGAGGTTTCTCATGGCAGCATGGGCATTCATTTTTTTTTGCCTGAGATCTGTATACAAAAAACTTAAATTTGTATCTTTAAAGCTTACTCTCTCCTTTATTCCGGCAAGAAAAAGCAGGACAGAAGTTCTATGGGATCTGTGAAGAGAATATACCTTGTCAAACTTTTTATCCCTTATCTGCCAGGCTTTTTTAATCAGCTCTATAATCCCTCTCTCTGAATCTTTTTTATCATAAATAATAACTTCATCCAGTAGAGGGTCGTTTGCCAAAATCCCTGCGGAAATTTTAGTTGTTAATACAGATATACTTGCATTGGGATAGATCTTTTTTAAACCCAAAATAACAGGAGTTGACAATATTGTATCACCAAGAAAACTCAATTGGACCAGAAGTATTTTCATAAAATTTTACTCTAACTCTTCCAAAGGTCTGGTTTTCCATTTATTATGAACCCAGAACCACTGGTCAGGGTATTGTCTGATTTGTTTTTCTATGATGGAGTGGTAAACTTTAGTATTATCAAAAATATCTTTCTGCTCATCTTCTGTCTGAATTAAAGGAACCTGGGGAAGTATTTCAATATAAATCTTTCCTTTGTCACGATAGGTAAAAACCGGCAGCACAGGAGCTTTTGTTGACAGCGCAAGCATTGCTAGTCCTTTGTGTACACACGCTTTGCGATTGAAAAAATCTATAAAAACCCCACGGTGTCTTTTTCTGACATTCTGATCAACAATGAGCCCTGCAATATCCCCTTTTGCAAGGCATGCCTTCACTCTATCAAGGGCATTGTGCAGAGGGATCATACTAGCAGCCCCTGTAAATGCTCTCTTCTCATTAATATATCGATTCATTGGAGCAAATTCCACGGTTTGATAAACTACAGAAAATTGCAATTTTGTTATATAAGGAATCACAGAAAACAGCTCCCAGTTTCCAAGATGACATGAATAGCACAAGACTCCTTTTCCCTGTGCATGGGCAGAATACAGGTTTTCGAACCCTTTGAGTGAAAAATGCCGGGAAAAATCTTCAGGGTTCATTCCATGGAACCTTGTATGTTCAAACAGCATTCTGGCTATATTCTGAAATACCCTGCGCGCCAATATTTTTACCTCTACATCACTTTTTTCACTCCCATAGGCATGCTTGATATTGCTGCATGTTAATTTGCAATGTTTTTTATCAAAGGCAAACCATAGTGCACCCAGAATATCGCCTGCCATATTTCCTGCGGATACAGGAATCTTTCCAAGAAGAGACATAGAAATTGAAATTGCATGGTATAGGACATTGTCCATCATTTTTATTTTCATAATTTTACAATACCTGTAATAGTTTCTCCATTACATGTTCAGGTTTAATATTGTCCATGCATATTGGATCTTTACACTTTTTTTTATTACATGGTGAACAAAAAACCTGTTTTTGAATAACAACTCCCCTATAGGGGCCTGTTCTCCTTGGATCTGACGGCCCGAAAAGAGCAATAAGTTTTGTCTGCAATGCAGTTGCAAGGTGCATAGGGCCTGTATCACAGCTTATAACACATTGAGCATTATCAACAACCTGTACAAGCTCCTTTAAGGATGTTTGGCCACACAGATCAATTATTTTACAACATGCTCTGTTTTTAATCAATTGAGCAGATTCTTTATCTTCAGGGCCTCCTGTAATTACAACTTTGCAATCTGTTTTTTTATCTATCATATCGGAAAGCCTGGCAAAACAGTGGCTGCTCCACCTGTTTGCAGGTTTGGTGGCTCCGATATTAAGCACAACATAATTATCCTTTTCAAGGTTGGAAAAACTCTCTCCCTGCCAGGGTATATTCCAGGCAATCTTGTCATGTTCTATTTCAAGATGTTTGGCAAATTCCATATACTGGGTCAGCATATGGGCATCAGGATCACATGAAGCAATCCTTTCAAAGGGGAACAGCCATGACATCTCCTTGCATCTTCTCTTATCAAATCCTATTCGCCTCTTTCCCCTGGCAGCCATGGCAAAAAGACCAGATTTCAACACTCTTTGCAGATCAAAAACAATATCATACTCTGTCTGCCTGATCTGTTTTATTGTATTTTTCAAAGATCTGCCCAGGGTTTGCCTGTCAAAAATGATTGCTCTGTCAACAGATTCATGTTCATTGACAATGGGAAAGCTCAAAGGAGCTACAAGCCAGTGGATCTGCGCATGTAACTCCTGTTTGACATTTATGACCAGAGGAAAGGTATTAATCACATCTCCAAGTGCCCCAAGTTTTATAATCAATACTTTCATCTCTTTTATTCCAGCAGCAAATTTGATAACTTATCAGAAAACTTATATTTTTCAAGTGCTCTTTGCCATCGTTGTCTGTATCTCTTTTTAAGTTTTTCTCTCTCTCCTGTAAAATAGCATGCTTTATCAAAATCAATGAGATAAACCCTGCTGGAGCTGTCAATGATAATATTACCGGGATGAAGATCTATATGGTGAATTGAAGCTGCAATCAATTTATTGATATTTTCACTGATTTCAGGCAGAAAAGTTATGGCTTTTTTTAAATCATTTAAACAGATCTCAACAAAATTTTGAGCTTTTTCAATTTTTTTTGTTATAAGCCATGCTTTATAAAACAGTGAGCCACAACTTGCATGGGCAAAAGGCTTTGGAACACTGACACCTGCTTTTTTGGCATGTATTAGAAATTCAAACTCAATTTGACCTCTTCTCTTTTTTGCAAAAAAATATCTTTGGCTGTTAACATGGGCAACCAAACCTCCCCTGGTATAATGCTTAACAATCACAGGGCCGACATTCTCAATAGTGGTATGGAGGACAGAGCTTCTTCCCCCGAGAATTGTTCCTGATTTTTTATTTTCCTTTGAGTTAAAAAGCAAAATAAGATTATCAAGAGCAGGCACACTCAGCTCAGACATGGAAACAAATTCATATGATCTCTGTTTTTTATGAAACATTTAAATACTTTTGTCAGTTTTTTTTAAATACTCTTCAATTATTTTAATATCCTCGGGGATATCCACACCTGGAGCATCATCTTTTGTTATGGATACTTTGATCTGGTACCCTGCCTCCAGAACTCTTAATTGCTCAAGCTTTTCAATATTTTCATACTCTCCTGATTTTAAGTTGGCAATCTTATTTAAAAAACTTTTTTTATAGGCATAAAATCCAAGGTGTTTATAATAATCCACCAGGGTATCTTTATCCCTTGAAAATGGAATCTGTGCCCTTGAAAAATAGATGGCAAAACCACTGTTATCAAATATTACTTTTACATGCTTTGGATCAACAATCTGTTTTTTATCCTGAATTTTACATGCAAGGGTTGTCATTTGAATTTGTTTATCTTTTTCAAAGGGTAAAACCAGTTCATCCAAGACTTTAGAGTTAAACACCGGCTGATCTCCCTGGATATTGACGATGATGTCCTCGGATTCAAGGCCAAGGATATCAGCAGCCTGGGCGACCCTGTCCGTACCAGATCTTAAATC
>JAOZRI010000383.1 GCA_029940235.1 Desulfobacula sp.
CATCTTTAACCTGGTATCCATTGTCTTCAAGAACCAGTTTTAAAATTCTGACAAGTTTTTTTTCATCTTCAATTAAAAGAATTTTATGTTTCATACTATTTCCCCAAACAATTATGCTGTTACAACAGCTGCGTTATAATGTGGTTTACCAATGGTTGTCAGAGGTTTTACGGGCAGCCTTATAAAGGCTGTAACACCGCTGCCTGCCCTGTTTTTTAATGATATTGTACCATTGTGGGCATGGACAATCTGTCTGCAGGCTGCAAGCCCCAGCCCCAGCCCATCTTCTTTTGTTGTAAAAAAATTATTAAATACTTTATCAAGAATATTTTCAGGGATACCAGGACCCTCATCAATAACCTGAATTTGGATAAAATTATTATCAGGCCAGGCCTTAAGCATTATTCTACCCTCTTTTTCCATCATCTCTTCGCTGTTGCGGATAAGATTAAGCAGAACCTGGGCCAGCTGCCTGAAATCAGCATAGATTTCAGGCAGGGAGTGTGCAATGTCCATATCAATTTGAATTTCAGGGTTGTGATCTTGAGAACGCTGCCACTGGTCCAAAAGTTGAGAAATCCTTTCAACAAGATTAATCCTTTCAAATTCAGGAGTTTTTTGCCTTGCAAGTTTCAGGATACTATTAATGGACAAATTCAAATGGTCCACCTCATTTGTAATATATTGAAGCATCTCCTTTGTAACAATTTTGGATTGTTTGCCCTCAAGAAGGTATTGGGCAGAGCTATGGATAATTCCAAGGGGATTTTT
This sequence comes from Desulfobacula sp., assembly GCA_029940235.1. GTDB lineage: Bacteria > Desulfobacterota > Desulfobacteria > Desulfobacterales > Desulfobacteraceae > Desulfobacula. The sequence goes on from JAOZRI010000383.1 coordinate 772, forward strand.
CAGTTCATGGGCGAGCATGGAGGTCATTTCACCGATTGCTGCCATTTTTTCTGACTGAACCTTTTTATCAAACATTTTTTCAAGCTGGTGTTTACTCTTTATTAAAGATTCATGGGAAATGGCGTTTTCAAGGGCAATGGCTGCCTGGTTGGCAAAGCTTGCCAGAAGATGAATATCCTCTTTTTCAAAGACCGCACCACTTTTTTTTGAACCCAGCAGCAGCAGACCAAGAAGGGATTGGGGGCCCTTTAAGGGCAGGACAAGGCAAAACCCGGCATTTTGTATCTCTTTAAACTCTTTTTCTATATTTTTATCCTGTCTTAAGGAGGCGCTTGAATGGTCAGAAGGATAATCGGTTGAATGTTTTGAAAAATTGTCTGGCAAATGATCTTCTGCAAGATATTCAATTTGTTGATGCCTGAACATTCTGGCAAGACTGCTTTTAACCCATGGGTTTGAGCCGAAACGAAGATGTTCAGGAAAGAGCCTTGATCTTTTTTTTTCAAAGGTCATAACAGCAGCTGAGTTGATATTGATAGCTTTAGGCAGTTCATTGACAATGGTATGCACCAGATCAGGAAGATGCAGGTTGGAGGCTATTATATTGCTGAATCCATGCATGGTTTTTGCAGAAATTGTTTCATATTTGAAAACAAGTTTTTTAATCAGATGATCAAGACTTAGAACCACTGGATGAAAAATAAGATTTACAAAAATAAGAAAAAAGAGAAACAACTCCTTGGAAAGAATCTGCTCACCAAAAAAATATTTTTTCAAAATTGCAAGGAAAAGTGAATAGAGAATGGCAAGAGCAATGATTGTTATAAAATAGGCCACTGTTTTACTGATGACCTTATCTATATTAAGCGCCTGGTACCATAAGATTCCTGCAAGATATGCCACAGGAAGAATAAAAAAGGCAAAGATAACCGTCCTGAATGGAATAAGGGGAGAGTCAAGCAGAAGATTGGGCAGGAGATATAAAAACAGATAGGGCGAAAAAGTCAGCCAATAACCAATCAGAGGGAATTTTACCTGATTTTTTTCCTGTCTTGTGTTTGCAAATTTATAATCAAAGGCATGTTTAACAAAGACCCCAATGATAATAAAGGGGATATAAAAATTTCTAAGTCTTTGTACCCATCCCCAGAACTCAAAGGTGATACCGGCTGCATACAAAGAAACGCCAATGGTTGTCACACCCGGAAGAAAATAGATCACAAAAGGTATCCAGGGTCTATGCAAAATAAAATCACGGCTTGCAGGAAACCTGAGTGCAAAATGCACCCACAATCCAAAAGATACCCAGTTTGCAGCAGCATGAATGATAAAGGCAAGCGAATATGGAAATGGTGATAAAAGTCCCGTAGAAGAGGGAATTGTCATTGCAAGGGAAGTTGAAAGGCTGCACAGCATGAGAAAAAAAAGAGTTGCCTGAGGGCTTGGCGGTGCCCGTAAAAGCCCTGTTGTTCCAAGACTTAAAAATACTGCCATTAACAAAACTTGAGGCCATAAAATCTTAAAAAGGGAAGCTGTTGTAAAAGCAATGGTTTTAATGGGGAGCACTACTTTTTGTGAATCCCTTAATATTGTCATGGTTCCAGGCTGATCTGCCTTGTGTTTTATCGCAATTATTTTTTTTGTAAATGGCTCTGTTGCAGAAAACCCAAGAAATTCATGATATGAAAGGCCATGCATGGAGATAATAATATCATTTTTTTGAGCTGAGTTAATGAGTTGAGTAACACCTGAAACCAAGAGGCCATTCTGGGTCTTATCCATTTTAAGTCCTGTATTACCCTGTAAAAAAACAGCATGAACCAGGAAAACAGTCATGATTATGGGAAAAGAAAAAAAACTGATCAGTAAAAGCTTACGCATTTTTTATCCCTTTATTAATAGCTTGTTGCTGCAAAATTAGTATTTTGTAACAGCCTGTTAGCTTTGCCCAAGTGTATTGCAGATTTCCACTGCCAGGGCAAAAACAATATCCAAAGGTAAATGAATGCCGATTGTCTTGTCAAACAGTA
>JAOZRI010000384.1 GCA_029940235.1 Desulfobacula sp.
CCAATGTACCCATAAGACCGGATGAAATTATTCAAACAGGCATTCAATGTGAAAAGGCCGGGGCAGCAATTATACATATACATGCCCGCCATCCAGTCGATGAAACTCCATCAACAGATTTTAAACTTTTTAAGGAAATTTACCAAGGCCTTCAACAGGAAACAAATCTTATCATTCAGATATCAACAGGCGGCAGAGCCGGTATGGAATATGAAAAAAGAAGTGAACGACTTACGCTGAAACCTGAGATGGCTAGTTTGACAACTGGTTCCGTTAATTTTTCTTCATCAGTCTATGCTAATAGTCCTGACCTCATAACTGCCCTGGCAAAGGATATGAAAATTTATGGTATTAAGCCGGAAATTGAAGTATTTGATGTCAGCATGGTTCAAAATGCATTTGATTTGGTGAAACAGGGCTTAATCAGCCAGCCGTTACATTTTGATTTTGTCATGGGACTAAAAGGAGCTATCCCTGCAACTATTGAAAATTTGCTGCATTTAAAAAATTGTATTCCCCCGGGGTCAACCTGGACAACGGCAGGGATAGGAACTTCTCAGTTGTCCATGTGTACCCATGCTATTTTAATGGGCGGTCATGTACGGGTTGGCCTGGAAGATTGCATTTATTTTACTAGGGGGAAAACAGCCTCCAATGAACAACTTGTACAACGTATTGTGCAAGTAAGTAATCTTCTGGGTAGAAAAATAGCAACACCAGATGAAGCCAGAAAAATTCTCAATTTAAATATGGTTGCCTTTGATGAATAACGTAGAAGAACAAAAGAATAAAAAAATATTGGAAATTCCAGGTAATCTTTTTCCAAGAAGATTAGATACATGCTTGCCAGTAGCCAAAAGTGCCCATGGTATTTTTATTGAGGATGAAAATCAAAAGAAATATATGGATGCCAGTGGTGGCGCTGTTGTTGTTAATGCAGGCCATGGTCGTGAAAAAATTGCAAAGGCAATTTATGATCAAATTTTATCCCATGATTATATTCATCCCACAATGTTTACTACCCGGTCTGCTGAGATGCTTGCAACAGCTCTTGCTAAAAAGGCGCCCGGAGATATCAATAGGTTTTATTTTCTTTCAGGAGGATCTGAAGCCAATGAGGCTGCAATAAAACTTGCCAGGCAGATACATATTGAAAATGGTAATGAAACAAAATATCGCCTGGTAGGAAGATGGAAATCATACCATGGCTTAACTCTTGGTTCTCTCGCAGCCATGGGGAGAACAAGCTTTAAAACCTATTTTACACCTTTGTTAAAAGAGAATTTGCACATTCCAGCTCCTTATTGCTACAGGTGCTCATATGGACTTGAGTATCCTTCCTGTAGATTAAGATGTGCCCTGGCTCTGGATGAAATTATTGAAAATGCAGGTTCCAAAACAATATCTGCATTTATTGCAGAGACGATTCCAGGGGCAACAATAGCCGCTTGCATTCCTCCAAAAGAATATTTAAATACAATTGTGGAAATCTGTCATTCTCACAATGTTATTCTTATTCTTGATGAAGTAATGTGTGGCATGGGCAGGACAGGAGAGTGGTTTGCATATAATCATTTTGATATCATCCCTGATATAGTTACTCTTGGAAAAGGGCTGGCCGGAGGGGTTATGCCTCTTTCAGCCTTTGGTGTCAAAGAAGCTCATTTTAATACAATTAAAAATAACAGTGGTGCTTTTGTGCATGGAGGGACTTTTTCCCACCATCCGGTTGCCGCTGCCGGAGGGCTTGCTCTATTTGAAATTCTTGAGCAGGAAAAACTAGTTCAAAGAGTGAAAAGAAAAGGAAAGATCTTAGGAGAGCTGTTAAAAAAACATTTATTGCCATTGACTCAGGTCGGAGATATAAGAGGGAAAGGTTTTTTTTGGGGCATTGAGATTGTTAAAGATAAAAAAACTAAAATGCCGTTTAAGCATTCATTAAATATAGCAGAAAATATATGGAAAGATCTGTTTCAAAAAGGTTATCTGGTATACAAATCAACAGGACTTGCTGGAATCGATGGTGATGCACTTATAATTGCACCTCCCTATATTATTGAAGATGAGGAGCTTGAGATGCTTGTTCAGGCAATCAAATCTGCATTCATAAAATTTTTCAATTAAAAATTTGTTTAATTTTTCCCAAAAAATAGAAAAGCATCTGGAATGTATTATGTGGTTAAAAGTATTATGAAGCAGGTTTTAAAATGAGTTTAATGTATGAGGAATTAGATTTTCGTTCGACACCTATCGGAGATCTGATGTTGCGACGGCGCCGTTTAATTCAACTCGGTGATCTTGATATTTACGAGGTGAAGCTTGGCGAGTATTTTTTAATGACCAGCTTGTTTCATGAAGCAGAAGTTCAGCTGTCCAAGCTTAGCCTTGGCGTGTTGGAAAAAGACAACCTCGATGTTGTGGTAGGTGGGCTTGGGCTTGGGTATACAGCTGTCTCTGCATTGGAAGACACGCGTGTAACATCACTCATTGTTGTTGAATATCTAGAGGGGGTGATTGAATGGCACCAAAAAGGATTGGTCCCGTTGGGCAAAACGCTGATGGAAGACCCGCGTTGCCGATTGGTAAATGCTGATTTTTTTGCCCTGTCCCGGAATACGTCAAAAAGCTTTGACCCTGAATATCCTGCTAATAGACATGATGCCATTCTTTTAGATATAGATCACACTCCTACGAACATATTACACCAAACAAATTCACGTTTTTATACCGAGAAGGGGCTGAAAGAGCTGGCACAGCATTTGAAACCTGGTGGAGTGTTTGGCCTCTGGGCAGATGGTT
>JAOZRI010000060.1 GCA_029940235.1 Desulfobacula sp.
GTTACAAGTAAAGTCTGTTCAAATTGTGCAGATAAAGAGCCGTCATTTGTCATGGCTGTCCACCTGTCTTCAAGCACATGGAGTTCTTTTTTCCCAAGATTAATCATGGGTTCAATGGTAAATACCATTCCAGGAACAAGGGTGATGCCATCCCCCCTTTTCCCAAAATGCATAACCTGGGGCTGCTCATGGAAATCAATGCCTACTCCGTGACCTATAAATTCTCTCACCACAGAACACCCTTGAGATTCTGCATAATCCTGAATGGCAAATCCAATATCTCCAAGTGTTGCACCGGGAGCTATTGCTTCAATACCCATTTTTAAAGACTGGGCTGCAACATTAACTATTTTTTCCCCCTCTTTTGTTGGAGTTCCCACAAAAAAAGTCTTACTGGCATCTGCATAATAGCCATCCAAAATTGGTGTGATATCAACATTTACAATATCGCCATCTTCCAAAAAACGCTCCCCTGGAATACCATGGCAGATAACATCATTGATTGAGACACAGACACTTTTAGGAAAGCCCCTATAATTCAGAGGAGCTGGAACTGCTCCTGCCTTAATTGTCTCTTCATGGACAAAGGTATTGATATCATCGGTTTTAAGTCCCGGCCTGATCATTGTTTCAACCCGGTCAAGAATTGATAATAAAAGTTCTCCGCTTTTCCTTATGCCCTGAATCTGAACGGCATTCTTTAAGGTAATATCATATCTTCGTTTGTATTCCTCTTTAATACTGACTTCTATTTTTTTATTTCGACAGCAGTTTTTATATTTTTTCCCGCTGCCGCAGGGGCAGGGGCTGTTTTGTCCGATTTTGACCGACTTTAGTTTCATCTGATTTAAAGCTCCTGTGAGTTAAGCTCCTATGATTTAAATTCATGGGGATAGCCCCATAATGAATGGGGATAAGCATTTTTAATTTTAATTTTTACAAGATCACCGATTTTTGCATATTGGGATGGGAAATGAACAATTTTATTACAGGCACTTCTTCCTGTCATCTGCTCCATATTGCCTTTAATTTTATCAAATCCATTATGTTGTTTTGCACTTTTTCCCTGGACCAGTATTTCAAGATCTCTGCCTATTAAACTCAAATTCTTCTCTTTTGTATAGTGTTCTTGTAATTCCAATAATTTATTGAGTCTGTCAAGTTTTTCTTTTTCATCAATCTGATGTGAAAATTTTGCAGCAGGTGCAGATGATCTGTCAGAATAGGCAAAGGCAAAGATAGAATCAAACCTGATTTCACGCAAAAGCTCCATTGTATCATTAAAATCATCTCTTGTTTCAGAAGGGAACCCTACAATAATATCAGTTGAGATTCCAATATCAGGACACTGTTTTCTAAGATCACTTATTCTTTTAATATAGGTTTGTCGTGAATATCCTCTGTTCATCTTTTTTAAGATATTGTCTGATCCAGACTGCACTGGCAGATGAAGGTGATTGCAGACTTTATCAAGATCTCTTATTGCATTGATCAACTCCATGGAGAGATCTTTAGGGTGGGAAGTTGCAAATCTTACTCTTTTAATCCCTTTAACTGCATTCACCTTGACCAGAAGTTGTGCAAAGGAGATCTGACCCTCTTTAATCCCGTATGAATTAACATTTTGGCCCAGAAGATTAATCTCCTTTACTCCGGATTGTGCAAGAGTGTCAATTTCCTTTATAATACTGTCAGGGTTGCGGCTTCTCTCTTTACCCCTGACATATGGCACAACACAATAGGTACAAAAATTTTCACACCCCTGCATTATTGTAACAAACCGGGAGATTGAATTTTCTTTATCACGAGAAGTGTCCACTCCTGGATTATCAAGCACAGAATTATCAGATCCAAAATCATCATACCCTGCAATATCAAAAGGGGTTTCATAAATTTGTGCAGAATCATCTATATCCACAATTTTATTTTTGCCTGCTTTCACAGTTTCAATATGCTGACCAAACCTTGCAAAAGCCTGTGTTCCCAGAACAATATCAAGATGGGGCACTCTTTTAAAGGCTTTTTTGCCCTCCTGCTGAGCCACACACCCTGCCATGACTATGATCATATTGGGTTTTCTTTTTTTAATTTTTGCAAACCGCCCCAGAAAACTAAATGCCTTCTCTTCAGCCTTATGGCGAATGGAACAGGTGTTACAGACAACAATATCTGCCTTATCCATATCACGGGTCTGTTCATATCCTTTAAAACCTAATATTATGGCAAGCTTTTCAGAATCATAAACATTCATCTGACAGCCAATAGTGTTTATATATGCATACTCCTTAAATTTCATTAAATTTAAAATCCCTTTGCAGATCACTGATTATCATTTGAGCTGTTTTTACACGTTCAGGAGCAATGGCAAGTCTTATATGACCCTTTGCAGCATCCAGAGTAGTGGCTACTGCCACACCTTCATGACCTTCAAAAATAAATTTTATAAACCCTATCATGGTTTTTTCAACACTGTACTCTTTAAGAATAGTTTTCATATATTTTTTGTTCCCTTAGTTTGAACAAGGGAATATATCATTTCTAATAAAAATTTTAAATCTTTTAAACAATAATAATATAATTTACATTTATTATAAATTGTATTATATCTTTTATCTGACTTGTGTATCAACAGCAGTGCTCTTTCGTATTTTGATATAGAAGACAAAAAGGGCTTTGGTGTACAACCAAAACCCTTTTGTTTTATACTGGAATAAAAAACTTTGACTTTTATTATGTTTTAAATTTTCTTAAAAGCAGGCGGTACCTCTCCTTAAGGCTTCCATATTTAAGAAGCAGTTTCTCTTTTTTAATTTTTTCTTCTTTTAAGGCGTTTTTCAAGTCAGACACCTTTTCATCTCTTAAAAACTCAACCCTTGATTCAATTTCTCTTGTATAATTATGATAGAGATTCTTTAGCTGCACAAAACTGTTTTCCAGATTATTAATTTTATTGATTAAATCACCCTGCACAACCTTTTGTTCTTTTATTGAATCATCCTTTTGCTGTAAATTTTGATCGTATCTGTTTTTGGTAAAGACACCGATTCCACCTTTTTCCTGGACAACCTGATCAACAACAGAGGAGTCAATCTGTTTTTTTTCATCTGCATAGCCGTAAACAAGGGATGCATCACATAAAAGATTGATGGTTCTTGGAATACCATTTGAAATTTCAAATATTTTTTTTATGGAATCAAGGGAAAAAAGGCCTTGCTTACCTCCAGCTTTTTTTGTCCTGTAAGCAATATATTCCCCTGTTTCATCAAGGGTCATGGCAGAGAGGTGATAGCTTACAGCAATTCTCTGGGCAAACTGTTCAAGTTTTGGATCACTGATTTTATCTCTTAATTCCGGCTGCCCTACTATCATAATCTGCAAGAGCATCTCTTCATCTGTCTGAAGATTTGAAAGCATGCGGATCTCTTCAAGAACTTCTTCGGTCAGATTCTGTGCTTCATCAATAATAAGCAGGACTTTTCTGCCCTTTGAGTATTTTTCAATGAGAAACTCATACAATATTTCCAAAGCTTTTGCCTTGGTTATATTGTCATTATACTCAATTTCAAATTCACTTAATATCAGATTGATCAAATCATCGGAAAGCACATTGGTGTTAAAAATCACTGCCACATCCATATCAGATTCAATCTGGTTCAAAAGATAGCGGACAATGGTGGTTTTTCCTATGCCGATCTCTCCTGTGAGCATGACAAAACCTATTTTCTCTGTCAAACCGTACTCCAGAAAAGTTAATGCATTTGCATGCTTGGAGCTTAAAAAAAGATATGCAGGATTTGGCACCAGGTTAAAGGGTTTCTCTTTAAACCCGTAAAATTGTTTATACATTAACTGAACTATTCCTGCTTATTGAGAACAAATCCAAGAAATTTTTCCTGGGGCAGCAGAGAGACAGCCTTTAAAACATCTTTGCGGCTAGTGGTTCCTGCTTCCACCACCATGATAATCCCATCCATCATGGGAGCCATGGAGATAGCTTCCGAGCGTTCCAGTATGGGTGCAGTATCAAAAAACACATAGCGATCATCATATCTCTCTCCCATTTCCACAACAAGCTTTTCCATCATTTCAGAAGATAGTAATTCCGAAGAGTCATGCACTGTTCTATCACCTGAAATAAGGGTCAATTTTTCAATGCCTGGCCAGATAATCAACTCATTTAAAGGTGTATCATCAAGAAAATAATCTATCAGGCTTGATTTACTGTCAATACCTAGATAATTATGAATATCCTGACCTTTAAAATCACAGTCAACAAGAAGAACAGTCTGTTTTAAATCCCTGGCAAAAACAAATCCCATATTTATGGCAGTTACAGTCTTTCCCTCATTTCTGTTAGGACTTGTGATCATTATGGTGTTCATTTTTCTATTTTTTGCCTGCTGATGTATCCGCGTTCGTAAAATTTTATACTGCTCAATCTCTTTACTATCAAGATAAAGGCTTACACCCCTGTTTTTTTCCACCGTATCAGGATTTATTCTATACCGGGTTGAATCTGTATATTGCGGAGCAACCCATTTGTTATTTTCTTTAACAGGTGTAATTTGTTCATCTCCAGCCTTAATTACTGCATCCACTGTCTCTGCAGCATCTCTCATGTCTCTCGTATCTTTAGCTTTATCAAGAGCTTTTCTCAGTTTCATTTTTTTATATATTCTCCTGTATTAAAAGTTGCCAGTTATCAGTATTCAGTTGCCAGTAACAGCATACTGATAACTGATAACTTTTAACTATCTCTTTTATGAAAGTCTGCGCATAATCTTCGCCCACAGGACATCAAGATCCATCATAAATTTATCAAATAGAAAAACAGCAAGAGCAATTATCACAACAATGGTGGTAACACCGATCAATTGTCTGATCATTTTCTTTGTTTTGTCTTCCCGGGTAATAATATTTGGCACTTCAGTTAAAACAGGAAACCCGGTTGCACGGGCAAGGGCTTCACCATCCCTGAAAGAGGTATCTGAAAATTCAATAATTGAAGCAAAACCAACCCCGGCACCAATACCAAGCACAATACCAATTAGTATAATGGCAAGTCTGTTTGGCTTATATGGTTTTTCAGGAAGGCGAGCTGATTCAACAAGGGTAAATCTTTCACCTTTCTGTTTTGATTCAAGCTCTTCAGCTACCTGGGCTTCCATCATTTTACCCTGTAAATCCATGAGTTTTGTTTTAAAGTTATTTCTCTCACCTACAATGGCATTATATTTCTCTTCAACCCCTGGTGTGGATGCAAGCCTTGCCTTATAAACTTCTGTCTCTCTTTCCAGATCTTTTAAATTATTTTTAACAGATTCAATATCAGATTTAATGCCTGCAAGGCGGGAGGCAAGAGTTACATAGGCAGGATTTTTAAGGTTATCTTCTTTATCTTTTGCCTTTTTATCCTTTTGGGTTTGTTCCACCTTCAAGGATAATTCAGCTATCTCCTGTTTAAGTTTTTTAACATCGGGATATAGCTCGGAAAACTTGGTCTTTAAATTTATCAGCTCCATCTTTAAAGCCTCAAGCCTGCGTTCATCATCCTCTTTAAGTTCGTTTTGCAGCCGTGCGGAATCTATATCTTCAGGAGTATTGGCAAGCTGTTCTTTAAGCTCACTTTTCTTCTCTTTTAAAGTCCGAAGATTCTCTTTGGCTCTCTCAATATTTCGCTGAAGATTATCTAAAGATTGCATATTCAGCTGAAACACCTCGGGAAGAGAGTGTGCATTCTGCTGTTTAAACCGGGCCAGCTTGTTTTCATACTCTGCAAGTCTTTCCTGGATTCTCTCTTTTTCTACTTTTAAAAATTCAAAAGTACTGGAAGCCTGGTGTTTTCTAACCTTTAAATCTTCTTTTAAAAAGAGAGAAGTTATTGTATTGGCAACCCTTTGAACCTTTTGCGCATTTTCACCCTCATAGGAGAGGGTAAAAGCAATGGTTGCCGTTGCAGTTCTGCCCGATTTCCTGTCTGCAACTTCAACATTTACAGGCTCAAGAATAACATCTTGTCTCATCTTTGCGATGATTTCATCAATGGTTTTTTTCTTTTTTAAATCAGTATAAAGTTCAAACTGATTGATGAGTTCAAGAAGTCTTGATGATGTAAGCACACGCTGATTAATGCTTTGAATCCGCTGTTCTGCAAATGTTGTCATGCTGGACATAACATATTCAGCCGGAATTTCACGCTGCTCTATCAAAATTGTTGAGGTTGATTTATAAACCGGCGGCAGCAGTAGAGCCACACCGCCTGCAATGATCACGATAAGCAGGAAGGGCAATATCAGTGCCCATGCCCTTCTTTTCACTATCCTTAAATAATCACCTGTTGACAACACATTCTCTTCCATTCATTTTCCTCTTTATTATTTTTATATGACAGTTTTATAGTTCAAAATCTTTTTTAATAACAAAATATATCAAATTTCTTTCAGATACTGAATCATTGGTTTTATCCTTAACAGAGGTAAATCGATACACTCCTGAAAATGTAAATGTATCCCAGAATCTGTACCTGAACCCAGGCTGGACATTGAATGTAAACTCATCAAGGTCTGCACTGGTTTTTCGCTCATTCTGATTCAGGTAGCAGGATGTATCAAAGGTGAGAAAAAAATCATCCGAGACTTTTCTGTCAATGTTCAGGGAGACAGCAGATCGTTCAACTGTTCCATTTGTACCAGAACTTCCCCGCACATCATGGGAGAGGGAGAAACCAATATCATAGTACAAACCACCATAATTTAATCCTGCCAGCAGTACTCCTCCTAAGTTGTCATCGTCTTGATCATATATAACAATATTTCCAATTTTGGTTGTCTCTTTAGTATCTGTGTAACTTGCGCCGGCCTGAAGATAAAAATTATATAATTCAGTAAGATCCTTGGAAAAACCAGCATAAACCTGCATGACATCAGAAGCGTAATTCCTGTTTAAAGTGGTTGTCAAAGTTTCATAATCAGAAGTGTAGTGCATATAGCTAAAATTGAGTAAACCAATTGTATTTTTAAAGGTTTTGGACAGGTTTTTTGAAAAATTTAAATTAATATTTATAGTATCATTGTCTTCCTCGGTGTAAATTCCGTCTATCTCTTCCAACCCGTAAAAGACCTCAATCTCACCCTTTGTAAGTTCAGATAACATATAATTTGATGAAACAGTGAACTTTGCCCCTTCTCTGTCACCGGAAAGCACCAGGCCCGTTGTATCAGTATCTCTGTCACGCTTAGAGTCATTTCTGTATTTTATGGAAGCACCAAACCCAAGTTTTTCCGTATATTGATAATTCCATATTGCAGAGGCATTACCATCTGTTGTGTCCAATTGATCATTATCCTTATAAAAAAGATGCAAAAGTCTGCCGTTTATCTTTGCATCCACTCTTTCACTATCATAGGAGTAAGTCAATCCTGCTGTAGCTGTCGTGATGAAATCCTCCTCTTCATTATCAGTGGTAAAGAGAATATTATCTGAATACTCCTGTTTAATGGAGACAAACGGTACAAATTTGCCAGGCTCTGCAAAAGCCTGCAGTGGAGACAGGGTAAAACACAAAACCAAGACCATAAGACACTTAAAATTAAATTCTGACATGGTCTCTCCTATCGGACAACAATAACATCGCCGCGTTTAAGGGTGATATTTTGTTCAAGGTTTTTACCTTGGGAGACCTCTTCATAATTAAAGTTTAAAATAGTTGTTGCTCCACTCTCTTTTCTGAAAATTACAATTTCCTTCTCCTTTGCAAAGGGGTTAAGACCGCCTGCAACAGACAAAGCCTGCATCACATCAATATTGGTATTAATGGAAAATCTGCCTGGATGATTAACCTTGCCGATTACATAAATCATCATGGAGTTTACCTGGACAATACTGATGGAAAGATCAGGTTCAGGAACATATTTTTTCAGACTGCTAACCAGCATTGATTCCAGCTCATTAACAGTGACTCCCCCCACTTTAAGCTCCTTTATTAAAGGGAAATGGATAGTACCATCGGGAAGAACAACCAACTGTTTAGTTAAATCAGGATTTTTCCAGACAGCAATATCAAGGACATCTCCTGGTCCGATCCTGTAATCTCCTGCATATACATCAGAAATAATCACAGCAAACAAAGATAATACAGCCATTACAATTGCAATTTTCTGTTTCATAATCCCCCTAATTTTAATTTTTAGTTTTTAATTTTGAATTGTTAATTAAAATATAATGCCTTTATTCAAAATTAAAAATTTTATTATTCAGTTTTATATTTACTCAAACGTTGCTTTGCTATTTCCATACCCAAAAAATCATTACCAGAATTCAGGGCTTTTTCAAGGTATATTTGTGCTTCACTGATTTTTCCCTGCCTGTCAAGGATCATGCCCATATGATAATTGAGCATATCATAATCAGGATGCTGATCAATGGCAGCAAGTATATTTTCATAGGCTTTATCCATATCACCCATTTTAAAATAAATCCAGCCCAGCGTATCTAAAATCACTCCGGCACCTGGATTAAGCCTGTCAGCCTTTATTGCAAACTCCATGGCTTTTTGCAGTTCATCAGCCGAGGTTGAAATCTCTGCCTTAATAAATGCATAATTATTTGCTGCAGCCCATAATCCTGGATTGTTTTCAAAGGCCTGTTCATATATCTGTGCGGCCTTTTCATACTCTCCATCTTTTTCATGGATACTTCCAAGGATCATCCATGCAGCTGAGTTTTTAGGATTTTTTTCCAAAGCTGCCTTAAACTCATTAATGGCTTCTTGCTTTTCCCCTTTTACAAGATAGATTCTTGCAAGATTATCATAGGGTTTTCCCCATTCCGGCATAATCTCCACAGCTTTTTCAAAGGCGTGCTGTGCTTTATCTAACTCTTTTTTAGCAAGATAAACACTGCCCAGCAGATTCCATGTAAAGGCCTCTTTATCACTCTTTTTTAAGCGATCTTTGCAAAGCTTTACTGCTGAATCATAATTTTTATTTTTAATATAAAGCTTTGCAAGGCTTGTCACAAGCAAAGCTGAGTCTGGAATTTTTTCATACCCTGTTTTCAACTCATTTACAGCCTTTTGATCCTGTTTTTGAATAAGGTATATTGATGCAGTCTTAATATATCCCTTGGATGAATCAGGTTTTTGCTTAGTAATGGCTTGATACTGATCCAGGGCTTTTTTATATTTTTTTGATGCAAGATAAAAATCCCCAAGATCAGCAATGGATTGAAGATTATCAGGGTTTAAACTAACAGCTTTTTTAAGATTTACTTCAGCAGCTTTTAAATCTTTTTGTAAAATATTTATCCTTGCCATGGCCTTTAAAAGAACAGCTGCATTTGGCATTTTCAGATAAGCATTTTTAAGCACATCCATTGCCAGATTGTTTTCCTTATTCAAAATATGGGCCTGGGCAAGGTTTAAATGACCTTCTACTACCTGGGGTCTGTCTTCTACCACAACCCGGAATTCAGACACTGCATTTATACCATCTTTTCTTGAAAGATAGAGCTTTCCCTTAACAAAATGAGCATCAACATTTTTTGGATCATTTAATATCACCTCATCAACAAACTGTTCTCCCTCTTCAATTTTTGCTTGTACCAATAACAGTTTAGCAAGTGCCAGCTTGGTTTTAATAATATCAGGATTGGCTGGATCAGGATTTAAATCCAGAGCCTGGCGCAAAAGCATTTCAGATTTATCCAGCCTTTTTGTCTTTGCATAGACCTGGGCAAGGAACAGCCTGTATGTAAAACTGTCAGGATTTTGAACCAGACCCTCCTTGATTAATGATTCTGCTTTTTCGCTCTCACCGGCGCTGAGCCATAAATTTGCAATACTTATTCTGATCTGTTCATTCTGTTTTTCGTCCTGCTTCTCCTTCTGGCCTTGTTCAGCAATGGCCTGATCCAGGATCAAAGCTGCTTTCTCTTTTTTTCCCTGTACCAGAAATATCTTTGCAAGATTGAGCTTGTAAATGGTCTGGTCCGGTTTTAAATCAATGGCTTTTTCAAGATATTTTGCAGCAGTATCAAAATTTTTCTGTGCTGCCTCAAGTTGAGCAAGGGTCAGGATCAGCCTGATATTATCAGGATTTTTCTCCAGACCCTCTTTTAAAAAAGTTTGCATCATGGCATTATCCTGCTCAAGCCTTGCAACAGAAGACAACATGATAAACATATCTGGTGAGGCAACGCCTGAATCATATAAATCCATAAGAACTTTTTTGCCCTTACCAACCTCTTTTTTAACAAGATATACAGATGCTTTTAAAAGTATGCCGTCAATATTGTTTTTATCTATCTGCAAAATTGCATCTGCCTGCTCATCTGCCTGATCTATGGCTTTGCCACCGAGAAGTAGTTTTCCAAGGACAACCCTTGCTTCAATGTTGTCAGAATTAAGTTCCACAGCCTTTAACAGCATTCCATAGGCCTGTTTAAAATTTTTTAATTCCAGCTCTGTCATTCCAAGCTTATGATAGGCACTGGCAAATGCAGGATCAATCTGAATTGCATTTTTATACTCAAGTTTTGCCTTTACAAAATCTTTCTGCTCAAAAAGCTGAT
>JAOZRI010000385.1 GCA_029940235.1 Desulfobacula sp.
TACGTCTTATTAAATATCAAATAGGCAAGAAGACATATTGCCTTGGAACCACACTGTTGAATGGCATTTTATCCTGACGTAATTTTTCTAATTATTTTGAACCAGCTCATGATTTTTCAGTTTATTGTAAACAAAAAAGGAAGTCGCTACGCTCCGATTGATTATATTGGGTTTTTTAAGGCATCAGTGGGAAAGCTTAAATAATAAGATAGAGGGAAGCAGAGTTTTTCCACTTCCCTCCTGGTGCATTATTTAATGCTACCCACTTTCGGGTATCCCTTGCCAGGTTTCCTCCCCAGGATATCCTGACTCCGTTTAACCGAAAATCAAAATATTTCTGACGATGCAATCCTTACGTGCTCTGCTGATACTGTCATAGATTGCTCTGCGGCGGCGGCTATTAGCGAACCTCTTGCAAGATTATTTGCTTTTCGTAAAAGGCCTCCTGAACCTTGTTGGATGGCTGTAATGGCCTGATTAGAAAATAAATTTGTATCAATACCACATAATTTTAAATGGTGTGCAAGATAGGATTTCATACCTTCCATATCAAGACCTTCAAGATGGCTTTTGGCAACTATCCTTGATGAAAAGGGGATTGATGTTCTGTACTGAAGCTTATCTACAAGTGTTGGTTGACCTGCAAGGATAACAGGCAGCCATGTCTTTGAGTCCTTTTCAAACTGTACAAGGGTATGCAGTTCTGCAAAAATTTCCATGCGTAGAAGAGATGCTTCATCTATAATAAGGACAGTCTTTATTTTCTTACCCAGTACAAATTCTCTGATTTCATTTTTTATAATGGACATCATGAGAGCTCTGGAGTTAGAAGATCTTTCAATGCCAAGTTCTTCAACAATTTGGCGATATAATTCAAGGATTGAACCGCTAGAGGCTGTGACATAAAACACCTTATATTCAGAAGAGTGCAATTTTGAGGCAGCATACCTTAGTGCGGTGGATTTGCCGCTGCCAACATCCCCTGTAATTACAGTACTGCAACCTAACCTTATTGCATAATCAAATCTATTTTTCACTCCCTGAACTTCAGGGGTTACAAGAATTTGCTCTATGTCAATGTGGGCAGGGAATGCCTCTTTGGATAAACCAAAAAAAGTTCTGTATGTTTCACTCATAACAGCTGCCCTCCCTTATAATCTGATACTTCAGGAAAAATACGGATATCATTTTCATTCCATCGGTGTCTTTTTACCCTGCAGTTAACAGACAGATCAACTGGAGTTAAAAAACCATAGGATTTATTTTTGTAAATCACTTCAGTTTTTTGTGGTGTGTCTTCATGGTATTTAACATCCACATGTCTACCAATCAGGGATACAGGAGCTTCAAACATGGACCCATTAAGAGTGATAGTTCTATCTTTAGCCACCTTACGCCGGGCAGTTTTGCGAAAGTGATCCTTTAAATCAGGTGGTGCAACCCTGATACATTCCATAGCAGATGTAAATCTTTTAAATGGTGTCTGACCTGTGGAACTGTGTTTTTTCTGGTGGTAGGTGTTATTAAGCCATTTTTCAAAGGCTGTATTTAAATCTTCCATGGTTTTACCAGAAAAAGCCTGGAGAAAAGACAGGCGTACAGTTCTGAACCATCTTTCTATTTTGCCTTTACCCTGGGGTTTATATGGCCTTGCATGGATCAGGGCAATGGATAAAGAAGCTGCCACATATTTTAAATGATGTGATCTGAACGCTGGACCATTATCAACATAAAGTTTTCTGGGCAAACCCCTGGTTAAAAATGCCTGTTCAAGTACTTTAAGATATGTCTTTAAATTCTCAGACAGGTAAAAACCTGCTGCTGTTATCAACCTGGAGTGATCATCTATAATAGCAATGAGATAGCTTTTTCTCATTTTTTCTTGATACATAACTTTTGGGCCATGCATTACATCACTTTGCCATAAGTCATTGGGATTTTGCGCTTCAAATTTTCTTCTGTCTTCAGGGTGGGCAGTGTTCATTAATCCCCTGTACCGCAAAAAACGGTAAACACTTGAATAACTGTATTTTTTACAGGTTATTTTTTGCAGTGACTCTATAAGTGTATGGACTGTTGCATCCTTTTTATCTACCCTGAGCTTGATAATTAAAGAAGCTGTGTCATCATCAAATACTCTTGAATTGCCTTGGTCACTACGTCCTTTGGGATACAAGGATTCTATTTTGCCTTTGTACTGTCTGACCCATCCAAGAATAGTGCTTCTTGAAAGCCTTGTCCTACCAGAATGGGGAATCATCCACTTACGAGCGCATTTATCCTGTAACAATCGCTCTTTTTCTCCATAATCGAGCTGTGCACCGGTCACAAACTCACCAATGACCCCAAATCGAAATACTGCAATCTCTTTTTTCTGATTCTCTGTCATATATCCTCCTTAAAATTGAAGTTTCAACGCTTATATGACAGTAAAACAAACCCGTAAATCACAGCCTAAGGTAGGGTGTAAAAAAACTGCTGTCCAGGGATAATTAAATTGAACTTGTGACAGGTAATTTTTTCATCCTGATTAGCTCTATAAAACCTTTTGCAACTCCCTTACTCCATGAATTTGATAAATAGGCAGCTACATTACGTTTTAATGCAGTAAACCAAAAATGCTGTCGGCTCCATGATAACCGCGACAGGTATCTACTGTTGTAGATCCTGACTAGAATACTTGCGAAGATAGTTTTAATATCTGCCTGGAACCTTTTAAAAAATCCGCTGGGTTTTAATTTAAAAACAGTGTGACAATAAGGACATCGGTATCTCTTTAAATATAAA
>JAOZRI010000061.1 GCA_029940235.1 Desulfobacula sp.
TTCATGGATATTATAATGGAGGCAGAAAATATGAATAAAAACCAGTAATCCCATGATGATAAAAGCTGTGCATGATTTAAAGGAAGAGATGGGAAAATCCTGTAATTGCTGCTTCAACCTGAAAAATTTATTCTCTTTGTAATAGGTATCAATCATCAAAAATGATTTTTCTTTGTCTTCTCTGTTCACCAGTATATCAAATAGATTATTCTGTTTTTCAATTGAGGTTTTGATGTCCTGACTGGCCAGGATCAAGATGATTAAATCTGCCTTTTTAGCAGAAAGAGCTGTGAATATTTTTTCCATATTATTGTTGCCGATCATTGTTCCCGTGCTTTAAATAAATTTGATCTTTTTTTGCTTGATCTTTTTTCACAGGGGTTTTAAAAAAATATAATACTCAATATTTAAATGAAAGTTTTAGCAAATTTATCATTCACTTTCATACTTTATTGTTGGCAAATGTGGATGAAAGACCAATATGCCCGTGTCAGTTATTAATTGTATATATGAATCTCCAGGGAAAATAAACATGCAAATACTAAGATTTAAAAGTGGTGACAATAAAATTTATACAGGATGTGATTTTGATGGTGAAAAGGCATCTGTGATTAAAGGAGATATCTATACTGAATTTTTCAAAACTGGGGAAATAAAGATAGTAAAAAAAATATTGTCGCCCATTGCACCAATAGTTATTTATTGCATTGGCCTGAATTATAAACTTCATGCAGAGGAAACAGGACTTGACCTGCCGAGATACCCCATTGTATTCATGAAAAATATAGGTGCAGCTGCAGGTCACCTTGATGATATTATTATTCCCCTGTCTTGTGCCAAAAAACCTGAAGTTGATTATGAAGCTGAACTTGCCGTGGTTATACAGCGAAAAGCAAAAAATGTATTGCCTGAAAATGCTCTTGACTATGTTTTCGGATATACATGTGCCAATGATATCTCTGCAAGAAGATGGCAGATGCATGCCGGCGGGCAGCAGTGGATAAAGGGGAAAAGCTTTGATACTTTCTGCCCCTTTGGCCCCTGGATTGTGACCAAAGATGAGATTGATGATCCTGATAATCTTGATCTTGAATGTGTGTTAAATGGTAATACTATGCAAAAAAGCAATACAGGCGACATGATCTTTTCAGTGGCACAGATTATTTCATATCTCTCCCAGTCTGCCACCCTTGTTCCCGGAACAATCATTTTAACCGGGACACCAAGTGGAGTAGGGTTTACAAGAAAACCACCTGTTTATCTTAAACCCGGAGATATTCTTGAAACAAGGATTGAAAAAATTGGTGTACTGAAAAACCAGGTAATTGCAGAGAAAATTTAAGTGAAGGAGATTGTGTAATCCATCTTCCTTCACTTAAATTTCAAGTCTTAGGTCTTAATTTTTAATTATTAGAATATCGGCCACCCTGGTTTCCCCATTGTCCCTGTCCACGATGAAAACCTTTTTGTCCGCCATTACCTGACCATCTGCCGCAGCCTTTTCCAAATCCAGCACCCCTGCTGCCAAGTTCAGGAGCGATTTTCTTTGCGCTTAACTTGAAATCAATCTGTTTGTCTCTTATCTGTTTTTGCAGGTCAGCAATCTCCTCGGACAACTTGCTAAGTTCATCTTTGTCTGGATCAGATGTCTGCATGAGCATCCTTATTTCCTGCTGTTTTTGAAGTTTTGCAGATCTAAATTTATATGTTTCATCAATGAATTGCTGACGTAGGGTCTGGAGTTCATCTCTCTGGTCTTTAGAGAGGTCCTTGAGTGCATTCTGCCTGTTCTGCCCTCCACCATATCCCTGACAATCCTGGTTAAACCCTGATCCCATCATTTTTGGGCCCATGCCGCCATTAGGTCCCCATGCAAATGTGCTTGCAGCCGCAAAGGCAACCATAAGTATTGAACTGATAATAATAACTGTTTTTTTCATAATAACCCCCAAGTAAATTGTTTATTTTATATGAAGCACTCTGCAAGCTGACCAGGTGTTTCACTCTTTGTTATGGGTAGACGCTGGTGACAGACCAAATCTGCCCGTGTCAGTTGTTCGATCCCATTAATAAAGCTAATCTGGTATAATCAGTCGAACCTGAAAATTATATAAAGCAAGGGGTGTGCCAAAGAGATGAAATTTTTTTAACATACTGAAATCATAAAATAAATTGTATTATACGAAGCCTTAACCATTAACAATGAGTTTTCCTCTTTGTTTACTTTTTACCCGATATGTGGTAAACAGATGGATACAAAATATCCAGCTATGGTTAACTGAAAATTAAACAGCATGTGCAGGGTTTTGTGGATCGCTTCTTTGCGAGCCTTCAAAATAAAGGGTTTTAAGCAGGTCTTATATAGTTTAATGGCAGATTTTAAACAATGGTATTGTTTTTGCTTAATCTGTTTTAGATGAGATAGAATTAAAAAAAGATAAACAGACAAATATGATTAATGGTATTCAGGAACAAATAAAAATATGGAAATTATGAAAAAAAAGAGTTTTTCATTGATATCTCCACTGCTGCTTGCAGGGATTTTATTGATTTTACTGCCTATTTTTACCTTCATGACCCTTGACCGGCTTAAAAAGCAAAAGGAATTTTTTAGTGAGAGACTTTTGGAAAAAGGGATATCATTAATCAGAACATTTGAAGCTGGAACCAGAACAGGGCTTTTTACCATGGGATGGGGAGCAGTGCGAATTCAGGCCATGCTCTATGAGACATCTTTACAGCCTGGAATTATTTATATGATGATTACATCAAAAGAGGGCAGGATACTTGCGCACTCAGATACCTCCATGGTGGGTAAGGTTTTTAATGACATGCCCGAAAGTGTAGATATAAATGAAGATATCTCTCTGTTCAGCCACAGAGAGAGGCTGGAAAAAGATCAAGACCCTGTGTTTGAAGTGTTCAAGCCTTTTGCTCCGGTTCGCAGTAAATTTAAGGGCAGGCGTATGCACAGGCAGATGATGCCAAGGCATGATGATAAGCAAGATTTAAACCTGAACAGATTTGACAGGCAGGGCAATGATTGGTGCCAGTCCTATCTTCAAAGCGAGGATGGAAAGAAGGCCGCCCGGCATTATATTTTTGCCGGTCTCTCCATGGAGAGAGCAAAGATTGCCAGGAGCAGGTTGCTAAAAGCAACCATCTGGCGCGGAGTCCTGTTTTTTGTGTTGGGGTGTGTGGGTATAATTGCCCTGTTTTCATTCCAGGCATACAGGTCAGCCAGGGCATCATTAACACAGGTAAAGGCATTTTCCGATAATGTGATTGAAAATATGCCGTCGGGATTAATTTCAACTAATCTGGAGCATGAAATAACATCCATAAATAAAACAGCAAAAGATATTCTTGGCAGTGATTTAACCCATGCACTTCCTCAATTGATTGAATTGATAAATAATCCAAAAAATACAGGAGAAGTTATCAGTCGGGAAATTACTCTTGATGCTGTACAAAGCAAAACCCGTGACAGAGCAATTGACCTTGATATTACAGCATCGCCCATACAGGACAGTGAAAATCAAGTTACAGGATTTTTATTTCTTTTTAAGGATTTAACCCAGATTAAAGAGCTTAAAAAACAGGTGGAGACCAACAGGCGGCTTGCCGCAATTGGTAAACTTGCAGCTGGTGTTGCCCATGAGATCAGAAATCCTTTAAGTTCCATAAAAGGCTTTGCAACCTATTTTGGCAAACGGTATGATAAAAATTCTTCTGATAAACAAACTGCTCAAATCATGGTCAAAGAAGTTGAACGTATCAACAGATCCATTACTCAACTGCTTGAATTTGCAAAACCCATGAATATTGAGAAAGGCCCCGTAGATATAAATGATTTGATCAATCACTCCTTAAAACTTGTTCAACATGATATCCTTCAAAAGAAAATCCAGACAAAGATTGATATTAATCTTAAAACGCCCACTGTTTACACCGATGGCGACAGAATGAATCAGGTGCTGCTCAATTTATATATCAATGCAGTACAGGCCATGGAAGATGGCGGTAAACTTGAAATCACTGTTCAGGATAAATCGCAGGAAGGTTTAATTGAAATAAGGATAAAAGATTCTGGTGAAGGAATTGATAAAGACTCTCTTGATCTGATCTTTGACCCCTATTTTACAACCCGGCCAACAGGGACTGGACTTGGACTTTCAATTGTGCATACTATTATTGAAAACCTGCAGGGCAGCATTTGTGTGAAAAGCACAAAAGGTAAAGGCGCCTGTTTTATTATTAATCTACCGGTTTAAAAGGATACAAACCAGATGAAAACAGTACTTGTGGTTGATGATGATGCAGCCCATGCCAGAATGCTTAAAATCTTGATGACAGACTGGGGATATGAAATTCATCTTGCAGATGACGGGACAAGTGCCATCAAAATGGTAAAAAATCAATCTTTTGATATGGTATTGATGGATATGAAAATGGTGAAAATGTCTGGAATGGAAGCTTTGCAGCTTATAAGGGAGTATAGACCCTCTTTGCCTGTAATTATCATGACAGCGTATTCATCGGTTAATACAGCGGTAAAAGCCTTGAAGATCGGGGCCTATGACTATCTGACCAAACCCCTGGATTTTGACAAGCTCAAACTTACCATTGATCGTATATTTGAAACCGTCTCTTTAAAAATAGAGAACAGGGATTTGAAAAACAGGTTGGATGAGAAAGCTCTCAAACATGATATTATTGGTAAAAGCCCAGCAATCCTTGCCTTGCTTGACATCATCAATATGGTAGCTCCCACAGAGGCCAATGTCCTTGTTGTCGGTGAGTCTGGAACAGGCAAAGAATTAGTCTCTTCTGCTATTCATTATAACTCTTCACGAAAGCATAAACCCTATGTAAGGATTAATTGTGCTGCCATTACTGAAAGCCTTCTTGAATCTGAACTGTTTGGCCATGAAAAAGGTTCATTTACCGGAGCAGATAAAAAGAGAAAAGGAAAATTTTTACAGGCTGACAAAGGCAGTATCCTGTTAGATGAAATTGGTGAAATGAGCCTTGCCATGCAGGCAAAGCTCTTAAGGGTAATCCAGGAAAAAGAGATCACTCCCGTGGGAAGTGATCAAAATATTAAAACAGATGTAAGGATTATTGCATCAACAAACAAGAATTTAAAAGAGATGTCAGACCAGGGAAGCTTTCGCCAGGATTTATATTTTCGCCTTAATGTAGTCAGTATTGAAATTCCACCCTTAAGGGAGAGAGATGAGGACATCCCAACCCTCTCCCTCTATTTTTTACAACTGTTTTCAAAAAAGAACAGTCGTGATATCAAAGGTTTTTCTCCTAAGGCCATGGATGCCATGATTCAATATGAGTGGGAAGGCAATGTCAGAGAATTGAGCAATAGCGTGGAGAGAGCAGTTGTCCTTGCCAGATCTGACTATATCACCATTGAAGACCTCTCCTTTATACAGAATCAAGCCATGGACAGTATTGAAAAAGGGTCAGATTTAAAAAATATTAAACTTTCACAAATAGAAGAAAAAGCTATTATCTCCACCCTTGAATCAGCCCGGGGTAATAAAAGTGAAGCTGCCAGAAGGCTTGGTATTACAAGAAAGACTCTATTAAAGAAGTTGAAACAATATGGGAAAGCTTAAAATTTTGTGTTAAACTGTAATAATTGTATATTTATCCTTAAAAACAGGTAAAATTATGCATGGCTTGTTAAATACCTTTAAATGGTCTATAAGAAATTAGGCTCTGGCAATGTAATAATGACCATAAATAAAGTGTGGGAATTGATATGGAAATATTAGATGAGATTATCAAGAGAGTTCGCAACTTAGATTCTGATCAGCAGAAAGATATCTTAGAAATTCTGAAAACCTGGCAGGCCGGCAGGCTAAGAGATTATCCACGTCTTGATACCAAGGTGAATATTGATATTGTGGTTGGAGACAGAGTTATTCAGACCGATGCAAAAGATATCAGTGCCGGTGGCATCTTTATCAATACCTCGGGAAAATTTAAATCCAATGAAAAAGTGCGGGTGGTTTTCAGTGTTCCCGGCATTGACAAGCCCTTTAAACTTGAGGGAATGATTGTCCGGGTGGAGCAAAATGGAATGGCCATCAAGTTTGAGAGGATAACACCGTATTTTAAGAAAATGCTTGATGAAATGATCTGGAGAAGTAAAAATCCAGATGGTAATTTCTTATAGACGTACGAATGGATTGCCGTGATCACAGCCATGGCAGGCTGAAAATTAGCACAATATGAAAGAGTAATAAAATTTTAATTGGTTTTTCATATAAAACGATATCTCTCCTGCTCCATCAACTCTTTTATCCTGTTTTCTAAAATAATGGAACAACAATTAAGGATATTTAAATAGTGCCTTTAAAGGTTCAATTTGACTTCAAAGTATTGCTTGGATGCCTGTGCGTTTTTGGTTCAGCTTTCTTTTTTTATCTTGCCACTGTGGTTATTAAATGGGCCAGGATCAATGGCTTGCACATAAACACGGCAACCTTTGTTTTTGCCAGGTTTGTATTGGGGTTTATCAGTGTGTTGATCCTCATGGCTGTTAAAAAGAAAAAAATTCAGATAAAAAAGAGACGTTATCTTATTGGCAGAACTCTTGGAAATTGTGTGGCAGTCTATTGTTTTTATAAAGGTGTGGAATTAACCTCGGTGTCCCAGGCTAATATTTTAAATATGACCTATCCTGTTTTTATTGCCATATTTTCCTGGATTTTTTTAAAAACACAGCGTGATATAGTTGTAATTATGATTGTTGCCCTGGCATTTGCAGGTGTGTGGCTGATTTTGACTCCGCTTTCCAATTCCATTTTAAATTCAGGAGAAATAAGTTTTCATCTCAATTCTTTGTGGGCTCTTGCATCGGGTATTGCCGCAGCAATTGCCATTATGTGTCTTAATCTTTCAAGGCAGGAGCATGATATAGAAACAGTTTTGTTTTTTCTTTTTGGCCTTGGATCAATTATTACATATATTTGTTTTTTTAATAAAATGACCATGCCCCATGCCATTGAATTAAAATATATAATTTCCTGTTCATTGCTCGCTATTATAGGCCAATATCTGCTTACCATGGGATTTAAATATGTCACAGCCATTGAAGGAGGGATTATCTCTTCCACACGGATTTTACTGGCTGCCATCTTAGGTCCTGTTATTGCGATGGACCCTGCTCTTTCTGTGTCTGGCTGGCTGGGTGCTTTTCTAATTTTTAGTGCCAATATCTATCTCACCATGAGAAAGGCGAAACAGTAATAATGATTATCAAGATTTATCCTTGACATGAATAACATGGTCAAGATAATAATATCTTAACTGATATGAAACGCCATACAATTACTTGTTATCTCCGCTGATACTCCTACTGTTAAAAAGTTATACCAGAACACGACCCATGAAAGAGACCTTTGAATAATGCCCTTTAAAAAGATAGGCGACTACTTAATTGAGCAAAAAATATGTGATGCACAGATGCTCAGTGCAGCCATGGAACAGCAAACCCTGCTCAGGGATGATGGCGTATATAAACCCATTGGCCAGATCATTATTGAAAAAGGAGATCTTACACCTGAAGTTTTAAAATCAAGCCTTCAGAGTCAGGTGGAAGATATGCTTGGCTCAATTGAGCTTTTTAAGTCTCTCTCACCTGAATTAATATCAAAAATTGCAAGCATTGCCCAATGTGTGGCTTTCCCAAAAGGCGAAATAATTATACATCAGGGAGATCAGGGAGACTCTTTTTATCAGGTTATTGCAGGTTCAATTCGTGTATTCCAGGTTTCTGAAGACGGAGTGGAAGTCACCCTGAACACACTGGGCCCGGGGGAAGGCTTTGGAGAGATGGCATTATTAACAGGCGAGCCCCGTTCAGCTTCTGTTGACATTCAAAAACCAAGCAGCCTCTTGGTAATTTCAAAACAGGCCTTTGATCAATTAACCTCTGAAATACCAGGGTTTTCCCTTATGCTTTCTGAAATTCTCTCCAAGCGGTTGTCCATGGAAACTTCTAATTTTGTAAAAGCATCGTCAACACAAAAAGCATATCAAAGGTTTATTGTAGAGCAAAATTCAAGATCTGAAGCAAATTTGATAGGCAGGAGCAAAGCCATCAGAAAGCTCCAGGAAAAAATCAACAAAATTGCCGGCAGTGATGAAATAGTGCTGATTCAAGGTGAGCCTGGAACAGAAAAAATAGATGTTGCCAAATTGGTTCACTCCGGCAGCAGCAGAAAAGACGCACCTTTTTTAAGTGTTGATGTAAAGTTAGTTAATATGGGCAGGGTTGCTAAAAAGCATGAGCAGAGTGATGAGATTCGCCGTGAACTTGCCCAGGCCAGCACCCTGTTTGGACATATAAAGGCAGCTTTCCCCTTTGCACCTGAAAGGCGGCTTGGCTTATTTGAAGTGGGTGATGAAGGTGTGGTTGTGATAGAAAATATAGAGCATTTGTCAGCCAATATCCAGGTTCGACTAATTGGGTTCCTGGAGTCTAAAAGCTTTCAGCCCCTTGGCAGCCAGAGATTTATACACTCTTCAATCAGGGTCATGGCAACAACCTGTGTTGACCTTGAAGAGCAGGTAAAAACCAATGGATTTAATAAACAGCTATTTGGTCTTCTCAAAAAATCTCAAACCCTGATGGTTCCTCCTCTTAGAAAACGTAAAAGAGATATCCGCCTGCTTATCAGACATCTGCTTAAAGTACATGGTGAAAAAAGTGGCAAGTCTGTTGATGATATTGAAGATGATGTCTATAAAAATATTATGGCCTATGACTGGCCGGGAAATACAGATGAACTCAAAGCAGTAATAAGGCGGGGTGTTAACATAACTTCAAAAACCATACTGAGTTCTGAAGATATTTTAATTGGCATGGCTCCCGAGCTTACCAAAGGCTTTAAATTTAACCTGTTGAAAGTGAATCAAATTGCTACACTCTTTTCAAGCAAAGCTTTTCCCAAAGTATTTCAAGTTATAACTGCATGCTTTTTTGCTCTGATTCTCTATCTTGGTTTTTTTGGTTCACAAAAACCTGAAACCAATATCTCCCTTGGGCTTACCTGGGGATTGTGGGAGCCATTGGCCATTTTCAGCTGTCTCCTTGCTGCCCGAATCTGGTGTGCAGTCTGCCCGGTGGGCGCTGTAAGCTCATATATCAGTTATAACTACGGGCTCAAACAAAATATACCCCGGTTTATCCGCAATTATGGAGGATATTTTGCCCTTGCAGGTCTTTTCCTCATTTTTTTATGTGAGGCTCTGTTTGCAATGCCTTTTTCACCAAGGGCTACAGCAACTATGATCCTCTCAATTATTCTTCCTGCTTTAATACTTGCTTTGATATATAAAAGAAGAGCCTGGTGCCGCTTTTTATGTCCCCTTGGCAAGCTGCTTGGTTTTTTTTCAAGATGTTCAGTAGTTGAGTTGCGTGCAAATTGCAATATCTGTAACAATGACTGCGAAGATTTAAGCTGTTATGTTGATAATGACAGCAACACAGGGTGTCCGGTATTTGAAGCGCCCTTTGTGCTCTCCAACAATCAGGAGTGCATTCTTTGTGGGAACTGCATTAAGAACTGTCCCCATCAATCGCCGGTACTCAATCTGCGGGCTCCAGGGCAGGAGTTGTGGACATTTCAAAAGCCTGATTCAATAATGGTGCTGCTGTCATCACTTATAATGGGGTCACAATTTTTCAGGGGATTGGAAAAAACCAGCTATGTTCACTTCTATATTGAAAAATTTCATCAGCAGTTTAATGTTTCTCCATGGAGTTTTTATCTGATCTCCATGGTTGTCACAACTTTATTATCGTTTTTGTTGATAAAAGCAGCAGGCAATATGGCTTTTAATTCAATTAAAAAAACCACGTCCCAGGAAAAATTAAATCTTATGAGTTATGGTTTTGTTCCGATCATTGCAGGTTTTGAGATGGGTTTCCATTTTGAACGCCTAATAAACTGGGGAGGCAGTTTATTACCGCAATTGGGCAGCCTCCTGGGTTTTAACTGGGATTTTCTCTTGGTGAGTATGGGGCCTGGATTAGTTAAAATTCATCAGACAGGTTTTATACTTATTACTCTTTTGTTTTCCCAGAGTATACTGGTGCAGATACTGCACAATCGTTATGATTTGCAAATCAAGTCTCTGACTCTATATCAAAAATGGCCGATACTACTGCTTGCCATGTTATATATCCTCATATTCTGGGCTGGACTGCCAATATAAATTTTGATATCCATAAATTTTTATGTAGCACGTAGTACCACAATGGTGACATCATCGAACTGGGTTCCTCTTTGAAAAGAGATAATCCTGTTTACTGTTTTTTCGCATATTTCCATGGCTGGACAGTTAAAAAATTCCAACAGGGTCTGTTTCATATTTTCAAGGCCAAACTGCTCTCTGTTTGTATCAATGGCATCTGTGCCTCCGTCAGTGTACATCAAGAGGATACCGCCGGCAGGAAGCATCACACTCTGTACATCAATGGGAGGATCAGGAAAAAGGCAAAGAGCTG
>JAOZRI010000386.1 GCA_029940235.1 Desulfobacula sp.
ATTTTCCTTTAAATTCCGGCTTGCGTTTTTCCAGAAATGCATTCACACCTTCAGTTGAATCCTCTGTTTCAAATAATTCTCCAAAAAAAGTAGCCTCCATCATCAAAGCATCGGATAAAGGCATTTGTAAACCTCTATTCATAGCTTTTTTAGCAAATCTAACAGCCACAGGTCCATTTTTAAGAATTTTTTGAGCAAGTTTTTTTGATTCAACCAGCTCCTGACCTGGCTCGACAACCTTATCTACCAGCCCGATTCTTTCTGCCTCTTTGGCATCAATGGGTTCTCCTGAAAATACCATCATCTTAGCCTTGCCTGTAGGAATAAGGCGGGTCAGGCGTTGAGTCCCACCTGCCCCCGGCATAATACCAAGACTTACTTCAGGCAGGCCGAACAGGGCTTTACTTGATGCAATCCGGATGTCACAGGCCATTGCCAGTTCACATCCACCGCCAAATGTATAACCATTAATGGCGGCTATAACCGGGCAGTCAAACTCTTCTATTTTTTGCTGCATCCTGGTAACAGCCAATGCAAAAGCTTCTCCTGTCTGACGATTCAATGCAGGAAAACTTTTGATTTCTGCCCCTGCCACAAAAGCCTTGCCTCTGGCAGTCAATATCACAGCTCCAAGGTTATGATTTTCTTTTAAATCATCAAACAGAGAGCTTAGCTCCTGAGTAACCACCGGATTAAGTGCGTTCACCGGAGGCTTGTCAAGAGTAATCACAGCAATTTTCTCTTCCATTGTACAAGTTACATAGTTTTCAGTCATGTTTATTCCTCTCATTTAAATTTCTACATGTAAATATCATATAATATCAAAACTATTTTTTAACCTTGATTACATCAATAAGTGTATCAACAGTGTTATGCAATTCTGCAAGTCCCAGCGGTGGTGTATCCAGAAGAAACTGAGAGAGTAGATACTGATCAAATGTTCCTGTTATCATGTGCGTATAAGTTAATAATGGTACATTCTTTATGAAAACCCCATCTAACTGACCCTGTCTAACTGTTTTTGAAATCTCTTCGAAAAAATCTGTTATAAACTTGTATCCAGAGCTGGTGTAAAATTTTATATTCCTGAAAAGTTCCAAAACCAGAATGCGGGCAAAATGTTCATGTCTGTACAACATCCATATCCAGCGCCATATAAGCCGACGAAGTGTTTTTTCAGAATCTTGAATACTTTTTGAGTTATTATTTTCATCTAAGTGTAACTCTTGCAGATAGGTTTGTGCAGTATCAAAAAGAATAGTCTCTTTATGCTCAAAATATTCATAGAGTGTAGCATTCCCTAAATTTGCCTGTTTTGCAATTTTGGATATTGTTGCGCTTGAATAGCCCTTGTCAGCAAAAATTCTTGAGGCTGCTTCAATGATTTGAGATCTGCGAAGTTCTGTCTTCTCTTTTCTGTTTGACTTTGAACTGTTTTCTATAAAATGTGTTTGAACACCTGTAGCATTAAGAACCAGTTGATAAATTCTGTCTGACATATCATCAGGATCATAAGTATGGTCACATGCAATACAATGATAACTTGTAAATACACTTGTTCCCATACACATGTTTTTGATAAGGCGGGGATTTGCATCTGATCGGAAAAGCCCCTCTTTCTGCCCATTTATAATAATCTGCAAGATTAAGTCAGAGTAATTCTTCATATATAGTGTGTACTCAGATGCATAGAAATCATAGTTTTCCCTCTGAGTCATCATTAATATTCTGGCATAATTGGGGTTGTTTTTTATATCTGCCAGATAATGCCAGATTGCTTTTCTTAATTTTGGACCCGGCTCCTTCATTCCCTGAAAATGTCCTTTAAGGGTTAGAAGTGCTTTCTGAAGATATTTACCATAAATTGCAAACAGGATATTTTTTTTATTTTTGAAATATGCATAAATTGATGCTTCATGAACACCTGATTCTTTTGCAATATTTGCGACCGTTGTTTGAGAGAAACCTTTTTTAGAAAAGAGGTATTCTGCAGTCCTCAAAATACCCTTCTTTTTTTTATTGACCATATAAGTCTCTTTCTTAAAATTAGATTTTCCGAATAATACTTATAA
The DNA here is from genome assembly GCA_029940235.1 of Desulfobacula sp. Taxonomy (GTDB): domain Bacteria; phylum Desulfobacterota; class Desulfobacteria; order Desulfobacterales; family Desulfobacteraceae; genus Desulfobacula. The sequence goes on from JAOZRI010000386.1 coordinate 2,073, forward strand.
ATAAAATAGAATGTCAAGGATTTTTAAATATTAAATAGAAATATAAAATATTCTAAATATTTAAATATGTTATATTTATAATTTGTATAATATCAGCGTACTAAAACATATATTTTATTTATAAGGATAATATATATGTTTAAAAAATAGAGTGAGAATCATATTATCGATGATATATTTTTCACGCCAGGGGGTTATTTATTTTTACACCATAGCGCAAATTTCTTATCGTTAGCCGCAGAACCACTGATTTAACAGCATAAACACTTCTGGCATACTTTCTGCTTTGTATGGGTATGTTAATAATAAAGTATTGATTCATTCAAATGGAATTTAATCATTTAAAGGAGAAAGTACCATGGAATATACCGAGTTACTTAAACCAATAAAGTTAGGAACTCTGGAGATTAAGAATCGTATCGGCGGTGCCTGTACGACTACTGGCGGAGCTGATATCAATGGATATATCACTGAAAATGCTATCTCAACCTATGCTGCCCGTGCAGCCGGGGGCGCCGGGTTTGTCTGTATTGAGTGTACCTTTGCCAGTGACTGGGGAGCCGAAACAACCAGTTTTGGAAATCCACGCATCAGTAACAGGTCATATTATGCAGGTATGTCTGAACTTGCAGAGACAATAAATGCCTTTGGCGCAAAAGCATTTATACAGATCACTCCAGGATTTGGCCGCCAGGGTTCAAGTAA
>JAOZRI010000387.1 GCA_029940235.1 Desulfobacula sp.
GCGAACCTATTTTCTGATTTTCAAGTGAACAATTAAATCCTAACAAAAAAATGCTGACGGACAAGCCGCATATTTTTGTGGTTGACAAAATTAAAGAGAGTCTTCATGACAATAAAATATCAAAGTTTTCAGTTTATTTCAGCTTCGAAGCAGCATGAAAATAAATTACGCTCAAGAATTCTTGATGTTGCTCAAGGCTATTTTGGTACTGACTACCATTAAAATATAAGAGGTAAACATGATACGAATACCAACTAACAGAGAACCGACACACCCTGGAGAGATGCTTCTCAAAGAATTTTTAATTCCAATGGGTATGACTCAAAAAGAATTGGCAAAAGCCATACATGTTCCCTATCAACGTGTTAACGAAATTGTAAATAGAAGACGTGGCGTAACACCAAGCACTGCATTACGGTTGGCAAAGCTTTTTGAAATGTCCGAAGATTTTTGGGTTAATTTGCAGCTTCGATGGGATTTGTATAAGGTGAAACAAGCAGAAGCAGATGATTTAAAAATGATTCAACCGATTATACAAAACACCATAGCGGCTCACGCATAGATCAATCTTAATAAAACCCATTTCCTCAGATTACACTTACTAAAAAAAGAAAAAATCGGTGCTCTTTTCCAAGAAAGATTTGCCAAAGTTTATAAAGGTGTGAGGCTTGTTATGGATTGCAGGCTAAATCCTTTATGGCGTTTTGCTTTAGCAGAAGGGTAAGTTTGTGCTCAAACACTGATTATTTGAGTTTCATTGAGTCAGGCATCTGCACTGCAACAACATTACCTGTTGCACAGGTTTTATTATCTGCAATTACCTTTGCCTCAACAACTACTTTTTTACCCTTTACCTCAACAACCTTTCCGCGTATTTCCAGCTCAACTCCCAAAGGAGTCGGAGCAAGATAATCTATTTTTAAGGATGCTGTAACAAATCTTAAGGCAGGCTTAGTATCCATGCTTCTACCTTCTGCCTTATAAGTTGCAGCAGCAGCTGTCCCAACGCAGTGGCAGTCAACAAGTGATGCAATTAAGCCCCCATAAACATAACCTGGAATAGCAATGTGATGTTCATTGGGGGTGAATTTTGCAACACTTTCATCCCCATCCCAATAGCTTTTTATCTGTAATCCGTGTTCATTGAGGCTTCCACAGCCGTAACAATGACTGAAATCTTCTGTGTAATAGTCTTGAAATGCTTTTTGGGTCATTTTTTGTTTTTCCTTTAAAAAAATATTTTTATTATATGTAAAATCTAAAGTTTGTCTTTAGTGTATTTTAAATGTTTTTTTAGGTGAAAAAGTTTTTCATCTGCAAAATTGAGATAAAAAAGGCAGCCTGCAACACTGCCTGCACAATCTGCAAGAAAATCCCAGGCAGAAGCATATCTTTCAGGGATAAATGCCTGGTGGATTTCATCTGATAATCCAAAACCAGCAACAAATAAAATTGTAATGATTTTGATTTTCATGGGACTCCATGATAATTTTTCTTTTTTAACTGCCCTTGCAACAAGAAATGCAAGCAGAGCATAAATGGCAAAATGCATTACTTTATCATCATGGGGGAATAGGGGCTCGGAAATAATACCAGGATAGGAAGACTGCCAGAAAATAAAAATGCATAGCGCTGCAACCGGCAGTCTATAGAAAATTATCAAAGAGAGTGTATTGGACAATTGCCTCACCATATTAGAAGATGACCTCATTTAAGGTTCTCTCTTTAATATGGTGTGATATGGATGTTATTAATTCATCCATTGTCATACCCATTCTCACTTTGCCGTCCAGGGTTCTTACAGACAGGGTATTATTTTGTTTCTCCTTATCTCCAATTGTGATTATAATGGGTATATAATTTAATTGAGCATCCCTGATTTTCTTTTTAAGGGTTTCACTTCTCTCATCAATATCACATCTGATTTTATAGGCTTCAAGCTCTTGCTTTATCTTTTGGGCATAACTGCTGAGATCTTGGTTTATGGGCAGTAAAACAACCTGAACAGGAGCCAGCCACAAAGGGAATTTACCTGCAAAATGTTCCACAAGAATACCGAAAAATCTTTCTAAAGATCCGTAAATAACGCGATGAATCATTATTGGGCGGTGTTTTTCATTGTCTTTGCCTTTATAGGTCAGATCAAATCTCTCAGGTAAAGCCATGTCTAATTGAACAGTTCCGCACTGCCATGTTCTTCCGAGAGCATCTTTAATGTGGATGTCAATTTTAGGGCCGTAAAATGCACCATCACCTTCATTTATATAGTATTTCTGTCCATATTTATCCAAAGCAGCTTTAAGGCCGTTTGTGGCTTCTTCCCACTGCTTATCAGAGCCTATGGATTTTTTGGGACGAGTAGAGAGTTCAAGATGAAAATCAAGGCCAAACCTGGAGTAGATTCTCTGGGAAAGACTCAATACTCCAAGAACTTCATCCTCTATCTGATCCGGAGTCATGAAAATATGGGCATCATCCTGATGAAAGGCTCTAACCCTGAAAAGTCCTGATAAAGCTCCTGAAAGCTCATGTCTGTGGACAAGCCCTACTTCACCCGCTCTTAAGGGAAGATCCCTGTAGGAATACGCCTTTGTTTTATAAAGCAGCATACCCCCCGGGCAGTTCATGGGTTTGATGGCGTACTCTTCATCATCAATCACAGAAGTGTACATGTTTTCTCTGTAATTTTCCCAGTGACCGCTCTGCTCCCAGAGTTTTCGGTTAAGCATGACAGGGGTTTTGGTCTCTATATATCCTGCAGTTTTATGCTCTT
>JAOZRI010000388.1 GCA_029940235.1 Desulfobacula sp.
GCATCCATGGAAAAAAATGATATCCCGCCCACAAGTTTTTCAATCATCTTGCCAATTGCCACGGCCTCTGCATATTCTGTGGCTGTCTCTTTGATGATCAGCTTTTTTCCCTCTTTAATATCAGAAAAAACTCTGTCTGCTTCTCTATTTGGTACTCCAATATCAGATATTTTTTTTGACTCTGTTTTTTTTGCAATCATTTGAAATGAGGCATCAAGAATGGTCTGTGTGGATCTGTAATTTTTATTTAATTTAATCATTTCGCAATCTGGAAAATCATCTGCAAAGCACTTAAAATATTTATTATCCGACCCCCTGAATCCGTAAATGGCTTGATCGGGATCTCCTATCACAACAATATGATTATTATTGCACAATAACTTTACAAGCTCGTACTGCCCAAAATTTAAATCCTGATATTCATCTATAAAAACATATAAATATTTCTCCTTTATCTTTGACAGGATATCTTTATCATCACAAAACATATTCACAGTCATGAAAATCAGATCTTCGAAATCAGCCACATTCTGCTCTTTACAAAGGGATTGATATTTACTGTATATCTTTTGAAAATAATCCATCTCCTGCTTCTCCACAAATCCTTTTAAATCATCTCCTGGTGATAACAGGTTCTGTTTGCATAGAGAGATCAGGCTATCTATTTTTCTAATGGTTTTTATTTTGACTTTTTCCCCTTTGGCATGTTTGACCACAGTTTTCTTTGCCATAATCTTTTTAATAAGGGCAATCCTTAAATCAGCATCGGCAATTACAGCATTAAAGTCTTTGTATTGTTTTAACAATTTAAGACAAAAAGAGTGAAAGGTTGCAGACAACAAAGTGGACTTTGATCTGGGCAGATATTTTTCAATTCTTAGTTCAAGTTCTTTTGCTGCTTTATTGGTAAATGTCAAAGCAAGTATGGAACCAGGATCAATATTTTTGTCAGACACAAGATGGGCAATCTTTGCTGTCAATGTTCTGGTTTTGCCAGTTCCAGGGCCTGCCTGGATAATCATTGCCCTGGCAGATGAATCAACAGCTCTTTGCTGTTCAGGATTCAATCCTGTTAAAAGATCTTTTGGTTTAACCGGTTTTTGGTTTGTCTGATTTTTGTTGACAATTATTTTATCTTGACGGGTTTTAATTTTTGGCTTTGCTTTTTTAGCTGATTTGATTTTCCTGGCAGATTTTACTTTTTTAACAGCTTTATTTTTTCTTGGAGCCAAATCAAATAAAAGATATTTTTCACCCCTTAAAATCTCCTTCTCCTCTCTTGAGAAAATCTTTACTTTCCCGAATTCACCATCAAATCCCGGGTCAATACTGATATCACCTGTTCGCATTTTTTTGACAGCTTCGGCAAGCAGAGGGATATTGGCTTTTTCAATCTCGTCAAAAGAGCTGTCCAATAAAATCCCAAGTTCAGGTCCAAGGGCTTTAATTGCCTGATTATAATAGCCTGTTACCTTCTTGGTTTTAGGTCCAACCTCAAAAATCTCTGATAAAATATCAGCAAGTGGGATTATACTTTTAAAGCCATGTCGATTCTGCGGTACATAACCTTCCGGCCTTGTGGCAAGTTCCTGAACTCTGTTTAATACACCATATGTGACTTTACGACCGCATTCAGGGCAGATTCCATCAATCTTGGCTGTTGTGGCAGGGTTAAGGCAGATATTACATTTTCTATGGCCGTCATAATGATATTTACCCTGGTGGGGATACATATCAAGGGTGCCCTTATATCTTTCAAGATCATTTTTTTCAAGGGCCTGCCTTATGGCAGCAAAGCTTAAATCAGTATTAAAAACAGAAGCATTGCGGCCAAGATACCCTGGGGAGTGTGCATCGGAATTTGAAATGAGTCTTACATTATCAAGGTCTTTAATACGCCAGTTCATGGGAGGATCAGAGGATAATCCAGTTTCAATTGCAAAAATATGTTTTTTAAGTGATCCAAAACACTCTTCTATTGAATCAAAACCTGATTTTGATCCAAACATGGAAAACCATGGGGTCCAGATGTGGGCCGGTACAAAGAAACCTTTATCATTAACCTCAAGCATAATGGAAAGCAAATCCTGTGCATCAAGCCCGAGAATAGGGCGGCCGTCGGATTTAATATTGCCAATGGCATCAAGCCTTGCATTAAATTGTTTCACACTCTTGATATCAGGGAAATATATAAGATTATGATTTTTTCTTACTCTGTCATCTTTTTTATAAATATTGCTGATTTCAGTCTGCAGAATAAAGCGGACAGGGTTTCTACAATCTTCAGGAATAGTTTTATCAATCTTCTCTGCAATCTCTTTTTTAAGGGAAAACAAACCAGGCTCTGTCTCTTCAAGTTTAGATTCAATCTCCTCTATCCAGGCAGGATAGGTAAAATCTCCTGTTCCAATAAGTTGAACACCCTTAATCTGCGCAGTATAATAAAGATTTTCAAAATCAAGATTTTTTGCCGTTGCCCTTGAATACTTTGAATGAATGTGAAGATCAGCAATGAATTTCATCTGTCTTGTCCATATTTATGATTACAATCTGTTAAAGTTAAATTTTTTTATACCTACTTATCAATCATTACATGATTTACTCTTAATAAAAAACCTGATCAATCTCTTGGTTTATTGATACGAACAGGATGGTAATGTACATAAACCTTACGAAGCATTTCAAGCCCCGAGATTAAGGTGTTTTCCACTATGTCAGCAATCTTATCACCATCCTTTACGCTCAAATTCCCGTTAATACCAATGGTAAGAT
>JAOZRI010000389.1 GCA_029940235.1 Desulfobacula sp.
AACAAATTATTATTTCAAAAAAAGATGCTGTTTTCTGGATGAATGAAAACGGTGAGTGGTATAACAAGCATGGTAAATTTGAGCACCCAAAAATTATAAAACATTTTCATGCTTCCATTAGAAAAGATGACAGTGGCTATTATGTGTTCCAGGAGAGTGATGAGTGTATAGAAAAAGTTTATTTTCCTTACAAAGATACAGCTATTTTTGTTTTTGATATAAAAGAGGATAAAGTGATTCTTCTTAAACTCAATAATGGTGAAACAATAAAATTAGATCCAGACCAACTATTTGAAAAGGATGACAAACTTTTTCTTAAAACCCCTGAACATCTTGTCAAATTTACAGACCGTGCCCTTTTAAAAATTTCAAAATTTCTTGAAGAAAAAGATGGTCAACTATTTTTTAAGTTTGATGGCAAGAACTATCTTGTCTGATAATTGATGATTTTTTTTCGATAAAAACTTGCTTTCTGTCAAGAAAAATATGAACTATGGTTTGTTGGAAAATGATTTTTTATATGAAAGAGTTTGCAAGTTTATAAGCGTATATTTTCTAGATCCAAGCCCTAAGTTTTGAGCATAATCAAGCTGATATTCCCAGTCAACATCAGGGTAAAGTCCTTTGAATTTATCTTTACCGGGTTCCAAGTTTGTTTTAAGGACACTGCCTGGTAAAGCTTTTTGTTTGTTGACAAGGTCAGCACTTGCCTGATCAATGGCAACAGGATCTGTTGATGCAAGAACACCTATATTGTCGACAATGGGAGCTTCATTATAGGGAAGACAATCGCATTTTGGTGCAATATCGGTAATAAAATTAATAAACAGGGATTTGTCTTGTTTATTTTTAAGAACTCCAAGAGTATATTCCATCATTTTTTCAAGAAATACAGGTATGGTCTGGTTCCAATTGATTTTTACTGAATCTGTAGGACATCTTACAATACACTCTGCACAGCCTATGCATTTTTTTGGATCAAGATAGGCTTTTTTTTCTCTCTTCTCATTCTTTTTAAGCTTAATAGCAGTTACAGGACAGTGGTCTGCACACTGAGCACAGCCAATACAGGTTTTACGCCGTATTCTCGGGCTTACTCTGGAATGCATGTCAAGTTTACCTTTTCTTGAAGCACATCCCATACCAATATTTTTTAATGTGCCTCCAAAGCCTGAAAGCTCATGACCCTTAAAATGGGCGACAGAAACCAAAGCATCTGAATCAATAATTTCAGAACCAATATAAACATGTTTGCAGTTTTTTTGATCAATTTTTATTTTTGTTGTATTTTTTCCCCGCAATCCATCGGCAATGATAATAGGGGTTGCATCCATGGATGAATATGAGAATCCATTTTCAATTGCTGTATGAATATGGGAAACACTGTTTGATCTTGTGCCGGCATAAAGGGTATTGGCATCTGTGAGAAAAGGTTCAGCCCTGTATTCTTTGATTGTTTCTATAATCTGTCTTATAAATACAGGACGGATATAGGCAGTATTGCCTTTTTCTCCAAAATGAATTTTTACAGCAGTTAAGTCATTTTTTTTTAAAATAGTTTTTATACCTGCTCTTTTAACAAGCCTTGAAAGTTTTTGGGGAAGGTTCTCTTTTGAGGTGGCTTTTAGATCCATGAAAAAAACATCGGCATTCATTTTTTTCTCCTGACATGGTTTGGTTATGATGCACAAAAAACGGCCAGGTTGTTTTTACCTGACCGTTTTTAGATTATACTGACATGTATAAAAATTCAATACTATTAACTATTAGTTTTATCCATGGCTTCCAACTTTGACAACTTCAATGGCGTTAAATTTACATGTGCTTCGGCATGAACCACACTTGGTGCAATCCTGCTGGGCTATTGTATGGGGTTCTTTTTTCTCTCCTGTAATTGCTCCTGTGGGACAGGCTCTTGAACATAGGGTGCAGCCTTTACAAAGATCAGGATCTATCCAGAAGTCAAAGAGGTCTGCACATTTTCCTGCAGGGCAGAATTTGTCAATTACATGTGCCTCATACTCAGACATGAACTCTTTAAGAGTTGAAAGCACAGGTGATGGTGCAGATTTGCCAAGACCGCAAAGGGAGGATGATGCAACAGAGTTACAGAGAGATTTAAGAGTATCAAGTGTTTCTAATGTTCCACGTCCTGCAATAACTTCATCCAAAAGACCGAGAAGCTGCTTTGTCCCTTCTCTGCATGGGGTGCATTTACCACAGGATTCATGCTGGGTAAACTTCATGAAGAATCTTGCGATTTTAACCATGCATGTATCATCATTCATTGCAACAAGTCCGCCTGATCCCACCATGGCTCCGATGCTTTTCAGAGAATCAAAATCCAGCGGCAAATCAAGATGTTTTTGGGTAAGACAACCTCCTGAAGGTCCTCCTATCTGAACAGCCTTAAAACTTTTGTTATCGATTTTGTTAGTTTTATTTAAAATACCGCCGCTTATTTCAAATACAATTTTTCTCAGGGTTGTTCCAAAAGGAACTTCTATCAAACCAGAATTTGCAACATGTCCGGTCAAGGCAAATGTCTTTGTTCCTGAAGAGCCTTCGGTTCCATTATTTCTGTATTTATCAGCTCCGTTTAGAAGAATAAAAGGTACTGATGAAAGGGTTTCAACATTATTAACAACCGTAGGTTTGAGCCATAATCCTTTTTCTGCTGTTCTTGGTGGTTTAGGTCTTGGAATACCTCTGTTTCCCATGATACTTTCCACCATGGCACTTGCTTCGCCGCAGACAAAAGCACCAGCAC
>JAOZRI010000390.1 GCA_029940235.1 Desulfobacula sp.
TAACTCAAACAGAAGTGATAAAAGATCAGCAATAGATATAAATAAAATATGCTAATAATTTTGATGCTACAAGGGTCAGCCGCTGACTCCCAGTCAGTTATCAACTTTACACTGCTCAAAAATCTTTTATGACAATTTTTTTAAAAATTCAAATTAAAGAATTTAAGGATATTCCTTGAATGTAGAATCGGATATTGCTATTAATAGATTTTAAAAAACAGGAATATTTAAAAGGGAATAATATGACTGAATTAATAGATATCATGGCAAGGGAAATACTTGACTCAAGGGGCAATCCAACAATTGAAGTTGATGTGATTCTCGCCTGTGGTGCATCTGGACGAGCTGCGGTTCCATCGGGAGCCTCAACCGGAACAAGAGAAGCATTGGAACTGCGCGATAACTCAAAGAACCGGTTTATGGGTAAGGGTGTTTTAAATGCTGTTATCAATGTTAATGAAGTTATTGCTCCTGAAATAATCGGATATGATGCAATGGATCAGGCAGGACTTGATAGAACCATGCTCGATATTGATGGAACAGAAAACAAATCACGACTTGGGGCTAATGCCATTCTTGGTGTGTCCATGGCTGCTGCAAGGGCTGCTGCCAATGCCTGTGAAATTCCTCTGTATCAACATATTGGTGGTATAAATGCAAGACTGCTTCCAGTGCCCATGATGAATATTATCAATGGTGGTGCCCATGCTGCAAACAATCTTGATATTCAGGAATTTATGATTCTTCCTTTTGGTGCTGATTCCATTAGCCAGGCTGTTCAAATGGGAGCCGAGACTTTTCATAATCTTGCAAAGATATTAAAACAGGAGGGGCTGTCCACAGCAGTGGGTGATGAGGGTGGGTTTGCTCCAAATCTTAAATCCAATGAAGAGGCACTTGAATATATCATAAATGCAATAGAAGCTGCTGGGTACAGCCCCGGTAAAGATATTGGCATTGCACTTGATGCTGCAGCGTCTGAATTTTATAAAGATGGTAAATATATTTTTGCATCAGAAGGTAGAGAGCTTTCAGCCATGGATTTGATTGATTATTATGAAAAACTAATTGAAAAATACCCCCTGTATTCCATTGAAGACGGACTTGCAGAAAATGACTGGGATTCATGGGCACTAATGACCGAACGTCTTGGCAATTCCATACAGATTGTTGGAGATGATATATTTGTGACAAATCCTGCAATTTTTCAAAAAGGCATACACCAGGGTATTGGCAATTCCATTTTGATAAAACTTAACCAGATCGGAACTGTCACAGAAACTTTGGATACAATTCAAATGGCAAAAGACTCTGGCTATACAACTATTGTTTCCCACAGATCCGGTGAAACTGAAGACTCTTTTATAGCTGATCTTGCCGTGGGCGTAAATTCAGGACAGATTAAAACAGGATCCATGTCAAGAAGCGACAGAGTTGCTAAATATAATCAATTAATGAGGATTGAAGAAAAGCTTGGAGAGAGTGCATCATTTCCCCAGGATCTTTTTGTTTGATCTCTATTTTTTTAAACTGAGTGCGACCTTTAAGGTTATGAAAAAAAGACTTTTTTTATCCATTTTTATACTTTTTACCCTGTTATTTACTGGTACTTCTCAGGCCTTTATTCCCGGGGCACCACACCTTTTATATCTTGTAATCAACAAAATCAAACAACCTGTTGGTATAGAAGCCAGGCAAACCAGAACAATTTTAAACTATCAAGATTCAGGGCCGGCTTTAGTTGAGCTTAAAGAGAAGCTTCTTTTTTCATATCCCAATAAATTGCGGATTCAGATTCTTTCTCAGGATCTTACAAGTTTCAGTGTGGAATCTGAATTTAGATTTGTTAAAATTTCAGATGGCAATCTCTTATCAAGTGAAAAATCACTAATTGACTTATATTCAGATATTCTTCTTTACAGGGATCATGAAACTCTTTTAACTCAACTCGATATTTGGGGAATAGATACAACAAAAGTATCTTTTCAAAGGTATAATGATACAATCTGCTATGTTATTGGCGGTCCCCAGGAAGATAATCATGTGGACAACTTTGATTTTCCAGGACTCTGGATAGAGAAAGATACATTTCTGCCAATAAAATATGTTGTTGAAAAAAATGGCAAAAGGGTTGAATTTTTTTATAAAAACTGGCAAAAGATCAGTAAAACAATGTACCCGATGCAGATTCATATTTTTTTGGACAACAGACTGTTTGCCATGATAGATATAAACAACATTCATTTAAGATCAGGTTTTCTTCCGGTTTTATTTGATATTGACAATATTGTAAGCTCATATCCAGAAAATTTTACTATTGATGACAACTACAGGCATGAAGAATCAAATAGGGAAGCAGATTTAAAACCTTCCCTGAAATATAATAGAGACACGAATAATTATAGATAACTGCCCCGGATAGACATGATATCTAAACATGGTCTCTCCACAATAACCTAAAGGGCAGAAACCAAAACATGAAAGTAATAATAAAATTATAAAAACTTTCACATAAAGAGAGGAATAATGGCTGAAAACACCAAATTTATCTTTGTTACCGGAGGAGTTCTTTCATCTCTGGGTAAAGGACTTGCATCTGCTGCCATAGGCATGCTTCTGGAAAGCCGGGGACTTACAGTTACAATTCAAAAACTTGATCCCTATATCAATGTTGACCCTGGCACCATGAACCCGTTTCAGCATGGTGAAGTGTTTGTAACGGATGATGGGGCGGAAACAGATCTTGATTTGGGCCATTATGAAAGATT
>JAOZRI010000391.1 GCA_029940235.1 Desulfobacula sp.
AGGAAGTGGATCATCACCTTCTCTGCCTGATAAAGGATCAAGTACAAAGGGTTCCTCTTCTTCGGAAAAACCTTCGCCCCTTCCTTCAAGGATATCAATGAGACTGGTGGTTATTTCCTGATCAGTTGTGGCGATCGCCTTGTTAAGCCGTACCTGATATAAAATTGCAAGGAAAAGATCATCCATTGCAGTGCGGGCAAGATCCTGCAGTTCAGGGTTGTTTTTATCTGCATCTGCATTGTTCTGGGCTTCCTGTGCTTTATCAAAGGCAGTTCTTATATTTCCCTGACCTTTAAGGCCTTGTTCCAAAACTGAATAAAATTCAGATTTTTCAAGATAGCCGCCTGTGTTTTCAAACTGGCCTGCCACCTGGTCCATGAGGCTGTCAAGCTCTGCCTGCATCAGCTTGTCATAGGAAGGAAGACCTGTATTGATTGCAGCCCCTGCCATTGGTGCTAACATCAGCAGCAAACATGCAAATGATAGGACCAAGAGTGTTGAAAGTTTGTTTGGAATAACCATGATATTCTCCTTTAAATTAAAAATAAAAACCTCAATTACCTATGTATTAAAATTGTAACTAATTTAATATTGTTTCCAGGCAACCCGGCTGTCTTATCTTTAGTTTAAGGATTTTTAGATAAGATCCTAAGAGTTTTCCGTCCCATTCTCACGAAATGGTTTGGCTTTTTCTGTATTCTTTTTTGTACTATTTACAACTTGCCTATTATTACAGCAATTTGCATGCCATAGTTATCTGTTTTGTTTATCACAACAGTTATCTCGGATAATATCAATATGCTTTTAATTATGATAAATCTGAATAATGTTGCAATCATTGATCTTTAGCCGGTAAATATTTTAAATCCTTTATTGTACCTTTCTATTTTTTTTGTTAAATTTCCTTTTATTTGTAAAATTAACCAGGTCAAAATTCTGGCAACTGTGAAAAAAAATACCTAATTCTAAGAAAAATTTTTCCTATTTGCTAACATATTTTTCCTATTATATATTTTTTTACCCGGCTATAAATGGCTGTCAACATGTCTGGCCAGGATTTCAGCAGTTTCCGAAGGAGGTTTGATCTTGAAAAAATGATCTATGATACCGTGGGCAAGTTCATGGGCAAGCATACCGGCATGGACATCTTCTACATTGGTATAAACAGTATTTGTCCTGAATCTGTACCACGCTCTGACATGGCATTTACCCCTGTAAATAATGGAATATGCATGTTTTAATTCTGAGAAGTCAGGGTAAATATTAATGGAGATTTTCTCCATGGGTTTTCGCATATCTAAAATTGTTTCTGCACGCTCAAAAATGGCATCAACTTTCGATATCAGCATGCTCTCAAGTTCGGATCTGGCAATGGTTGAAAAAACCCCTGACCTGTTCCAGTCTGAACGTCCATACTTTATAGATTTGTGAAATTTTAACAGGGTGTCATCTGATTTATATTTGATAATGGTATGCTTGGTTGCAAGGCTGGTCCATGGTTTTGAACCATATTCTGAACCCGCCAGGACTGTTGAAACATTAATGCCTGTCCAGAAAAGCAGAATATAAAATAAAAGGGTATCTCTTTTATAAAAAAACATGAGTAATAATATAAATTATAGAGAAAAGTTTTTTTGAATCATTTTTTTCAGCTCCTGCAGCTGTTTTTGATAATCTTCAGTCTCTTGTGTCTCTTGAGCCGATATAATCAGTTTATCAATTTTCTGGTCAATATGTGATACCTTTTCGTGGAGATTGGAGGACATCTCATTAAAAGCCTTTGCCATTTCAGAGAACTGATCTTTCTGTCTAAGATTGATCCTGACTTTAAGGTTCCCTTGTGCAATCTGTCTGATATCCTTTTCAAACCTGAACATGGGTCCTGCTATTCTATGGGAAATAAAAAGGGTGATAATAATTGCTGCCAGGGTAATAAGTGCAAGTGTTATCAGATTTGTAATTAATATGGTTGGCAAAATGGCCTGGCCTGTTTTTTCTATGATAAGCTGTGAATTGTTAAATGATGATGTCAATGTATCCTGGGAAAAGATAAAAACAAAACATGTGGATAGAATAATACCTGCCAGCATTAAGAGGCAGAATTTAAGGATAAATTTAAATTGAAACTCTTTTTTAATGAAATAATTTTTTCTCTTGTATGTCTGACCAGCTTTTGTCATCTTAAGGCCTCCGCATTTATATGAAATTTGAGATGTCCAATAGTTTTTTTCATCTGTCAGATCATTGCAGTTATTGATTTATAAAATCAGTATTGATTGTGATTTTTGCCTTCTCATAAAGTACTTTTTCCCATTGTTCCAAGGCTTTTGTCCTCTTTTCTCCAAGCAATTCATCGGCAATTTCTTTCTCAATTTTATCAAGTGGAGGAGTGGAAGTATTATTTGATTTCAATATAGTATACCGGGCTTTAATCTCCTTGTCTGAAACCATAACATCTTTGAGGATTTCTTTATGTTTGATTTCCATGAGATGTTTGACCAGGGTTGCTTTCCAATAACGTTCAATGGCAAACATGAAATCCTTTTTTTTATCCAGACCTTGCTTTTTGGCTTCTTGAATTAAAAGCTCATTTTTAATCAATATGCCTAAAAATTTTTTTTTGGCATGTGCAGTGGCTTTATATTCATGATGATATTGCATCTCTTGAGTGAATTGTTCAATGAATTCATTTTTTGTAAGCTGATAGTCATTTATTTTAGCTGCAAGTATATCATCTTTATCTAAATTATTGTCTGATGAACT
>JAOZRI010000062.1 GCA_029940235.1 Desulfobacula sp.
TTACTTTAAAAAAAGTTCCTGACCAGCCTGGTGTTTCTGCAAAAGTATTCACTCCCCTTGCAAAAGCAGAAATAAGTGTAGATATGATTATCCAGAATACCCGATCTGACGGTGAAACAGATTTAACCTTTACCGTGACTAAAGATGATTTTGAAAAAGCCAGGGAAATTTCACACAAAGTTGCCAAAGAGATGGATGCAATCGAAATTGTTACAGCAGAAGAGATTGCCAAAGTCTCTGTTATCGGGCTTGGAATGAAATCTCACTCCGGAGTTGCAGCCACAATGTTCCAGGCGCTTGCAGATGAGAATATCAATATCAGACTTATCAGCACTTCAGAAATCAGGATTTCCTGTGTTATTCAGGCAAAATATGCAGAACTTGCAGTAAGAACGCTTCATTCTGCATTTAACCTTGACCAGGAAAAATAAATTCTAATACTGCTTGTCATATTTCAGCATCTATATCTTTTTCTAATGATAAAAAAAAGTATTCTTCTGATCTGATAATTCTGAAACTAATATTTCCATGGGGCCCTGGATTTAATTTTTAAATCAATCGCGAACTTGCAAAGGTTACAAGCCTGTGGTAAGTGTTAATCCTTAGTTCAACGGCAAATCCAGGAGGTATTTATGAAAGATAAATCATGCATTTGTATTGGTCATCTAAAAATTATTGACCACCTGATCCTGGGCATTGTCAATCTAAAACTTAAAACTAACGAACTGAGTCTCAGCCACTCAAATCTTGAAACTAAATCCATGAATTCCTGGGGTCAAGTTATTGATGGTTTGAGAGAACAAAGTATCAATGGGGCTTTTATCCCTGTTCCCATTGCAATGGATCTTTTTGCATCTGGTCTTGATATCAGGCTTTTGATGTTTGCCCATAGATCAGGTTCTGTAATTGTAAAAAACAGAAATCTTAACATAAAAGAAATAACCGATTTCACAGGTAAAACTGTTCTTGTACCTTCTAAGCTTTCCATTCAAAATATGCTCCTGCACAGGCTATTATCTTCTGCCGGTCTAAAACTTGGCTCCCACAATGATACCAGTGCGGATGTGACACAAGAGATTATCAACCCTTTTTTAATGAATGAAATACTTAAGAATGACCAGGATAACGATATTGCAGGATTTGCTGTTGCAGAGCCCTTTGGCACAAAAGCAGTTCTTGATGGAATTGCAAGCCTGGTATGCACATCCCACAGCTTATGGAAAAATCACCCCTGCTGTGCCTTTATATTACACACCTCTTTTATTCAAGAAAACCCCGCAGCAGTACAAGAAATTGTCACCTTGTTTGCTCAAACCGGACAAAGTATTGAAAACTCAGACAAAAAAAAATATATTTATCTTGCACAGGAATTTCTTGATCAGAAAAAAGAGGTGATCGAAGATATTTTTCAAAAAACTGACATCAGTTTCACTCCTTCTTTACTAGTACCTGATATTGAAGCCTTAAATACTATTCAAAACTATATGGCAGACTCCATGGGAGTCTTGAAAAGCAAAATAGATATAGACCTTCTTGTGGACTCTTCATATATTCTGGACATCATAACTGAAAGCGGGAAGTAAATTGTGAAAATAGAGCTTAAAAATATAACAAAAATCCATAGAAAATCCAGAGATTCTGAATTTATCGTACTAAAGAATATCTCATTTTCCATTAAAAAGGGTGATTTTATTATTATTCTTGGTGAATCAGGCTGTGGCAAATCCACACTTTTAAATATGCTGGCAGGTCTTGAAGAACCAAGTTCCGGAGAAATTTATGTTGATGGAGAAAAAATTAAAGGAATACACCCTTCACGATCCATGCTTTTCCAACAGCCCACACTGATTCCATGGTTAAATGTAGAAGAGAATGTCGCCTATGGCTGTGAACTGCGAGGTGATACTAAAGAACTTGATTACAGGGTTCACCAGTTTTTAGAAATCATGGGTATTGAAGAGTTCAGCCATGCAAAACCAAATCAACTATCGCTTGGCATGGCCCAGAGAGCATGCCTTGCCAGAGCTCTGGTTGGACTGCCCGACATCCTTTTATTGGATGAACCCTTTGCATCCCTTGATACATTTACCCAGGCCCATATCCAGGAAGAGATGGTTAATTTATGGCTTGCTGAACAATTTACCGCTGTCTTTGTAACCCATGATATTGATGAAGCCATCCGCATGGGCAATAAAATCATCCTGCTGGCAGGAGAACCTGCTACTATTCAAGATATTTTTGAAATTAATGAAGACTATCCAAGGGATAGAAATAATCCAGGATTCAAAGCAATACGTAAAGAAATCATGGAAAAATTTAAAAATTCATATCTTGCAAAAAGGAGTATGTTTTAATTGAAAGATTTTGTCAAACCAAACTCAAGGCGGCATTTTCTTAAAACTACAGGTGCGCTGTGCTCCAGCATGTTTTTTCCCAGCACAGGCAATATTTTTGCAAAAACACAAACCCTTAGGCTTGGTTATCTTCCCATTACCGATGCCACACCTTTGCTGGTAGCCCATGGACTTGGATATTTTTCAGATGAAGGCCTTAAGGTTGACAGACCTGTCATGGTCAGGTCCTGGAAAGTTTTAACTGAATCCTTCCTGACAGGCAAATTTGATTTAACACACATGCTCTTTCCCATTCCAATCTGGATGAGATTTAAACAAAACATGCCTGTAAAGGTGCTTGCCTGGGATCATACCAACGGTAGTGCTGTTACAGTGAGAAGTGACTCTGATATCTACAGTTTCAAAGACCTGGGTGGAAAAAAACTTGCTGTGCCTTCATGGTATTCCATGCATAATCTTATCTTGCAGCTTGGATTGCGTTCCCAGGGACTTAAGACTGTAATAAAACCACAATCTGCAAGACTGGCCAAGGATGAAGTTAATCTTTTTATCCTGGCTCCGCCAGATATGCCCACTGCTCTTTTGGGCAGAAAAATTGACGGATTTATTGTGGCAGAGCCTTTTAATGCTTTGGCGCAAATTAAATTAAATGCCAGAATCATGCGGTTTACCGGTGATATATGGAAGAACCACCCCTGCTGTGTTATTGTTGCCAATGAAAACTTTATAAAAAAGAGTAGTTTACTGGTACAAAAAGCCATGAATGCAATTGTCCGGGCCCAAGCCTGGTGCATCAAAAATCCAAGGGAGACTGCATATCTGTTGAGCCGTGACGGAGAAGGCTACCTGCCCATGCCTAAAAATGTCTTATATCAAGTATTTACCAATCCTGAAAAAAATCAGCTTCTGCATCCTCAATGGAATGTGTCAAGAATAGGATTTCAACCCTTTCCATATCCTTCTGCTACACAGTTTATCATTGATCAGATGAAGCAGACTCTTGTGGAAGGAAACAACGACTTTCTTAAAAGCCTTGATACCATGAATGCAACAGACGATCTTGTAGAAAACAAATTTGTATTAAAGGCATTAAATGAAATGGGCGGCATGAAAAAGTTCTGTAACTGCGATATTGAACAACCATATACAAGGGAAGAGGTCATTGAAGTCAATTAATAAATTTATTTATAAAGACCCTGGTCAGGTTGGACTGACTGCTATCTTTGGCAATCGAAATTCTGCCTGGAAATATGAACTTATCGGGCTTGCAATTTTCGCATGTCTCTGGATGATAAGTGCAGGTTTTTTCTTTACAAGACCGGAATTTATACAATTTCAAGGATTTTTACCAGGCCCCACATTTAAAGCCCTGCTATCCATGTGCCAGGAAAGCAGATTCTGGATATCTGTATTTGCAAGTTTGCAGAGAATTATCATTGGAATATCCATTGCAGCAATTCTTGGTATTCCCATGGGAATTATGGTGGGTTTTTATCCAAAACTTCGAAGTTTTTCATACTCTCCCATACAATTTGTAAGGATGATCAGTCCTCTCTCCTGGATGCCCATTGCTCTGCTTTTATTTGCAAGTTTTGAGTCTGCTGTCTATTTTTTGATTGTAATGGCAACAATTTGTCCTATAATACTCAATACAACCATTGGAGTTTTAAATATTAACCCTCAATGGATAAAAATGGCATTAAATCAGGGAGCAAGCAGTGTGCAGCTCATAAAGACCATTGTAATCCCGGCATCACTGCCCTATATGCTCACCAGCCTTAGACTGGCTCTCGGAGTAGCCTGGATTGTACTTGTTCCTGCAGAATTTCTCGGTGTATCAAGCGGACTTGGATATTTAATCAATGATGCAAGAGATACAATGGAATATGATAAATTAATGGCAATAATAATCGCAATAGGTGTTCTTGGATTTATTCTTGACAGAATTATCCAAAAACTTCAATATACATTCAGCTGGTCCTGGAATGAATAATTTAATTATTAAAAATATATTAATTACATGTTTTATAAACAACAAGGAGTGTTTCAATGGCAGTAGACCCCAATATTAAAATCATTGTGGCAGATGATTCAGGAACCATGCGCATGATGTTTAAACAGATTTTAAACAAGGCTGGATTTGAGAATCTTGTTATGGCTGTCAATGGTGCTGATGGGCTTGAAAAAGTAAAGGAGGAAAAGCCAGATCTTGTTGTAAGTGACTGGAATATGCCAATAATGGACGGGCTTGAATTTTTACAGGAGCTAAGGAAAATTGATGAATTTAAAGATCTGCCTTTTATAATGGCAACTGCCCAGGCTGACAAGGGCCAGCAGATCACCATCATGAAAGCAGGTGCCAACGGCCATGTCCCTAAACCCTTTGATGAAGAACAGATAAAAAAAGGCATAGAAAAAGCATTCTCAGGTGAGACAGAAGCTGACAAACCTGTTAAAAAGCAAAGATCTATCATGGGTGGCAAGGTTGAACTAAATGTTGCCCATATCCAGATTACAGATCACCTTGCTCTTGGTGCCTTGAAACACAGAATTGACAAGGGAGATATTGAGCCGGAACATTTTGATCTGACCACAAGTCTTAAAGGGGGATGGAACCCAATCCAGGAAGGTCTTGAAAACGGAGAGATTGACTGCGCATTTGTACTTGCCCCCATTGCCATGGACCTTTTTGCCTATGACTCTCCCATAAAACTTGTTCTGTTTGCCCATAAAAATGGAAGTACATTTATAAGATCCAGGCATTATGACCATAGATTTGATTCTCTGCAAAGCTTTTATAAATATAAAGTTGTGGATATCCCCCATAAAATGTCTGTTCACCATATGCTTGCCCATAAATTTTTAAAAGAGCTTGGGCTGAAGCCAGGTGTTCCAGGGAAAAAAGCAATCAATGTCCGGTTTGAGGTTGTTCCTCCCATTAAAATGCCAGGCATCATGAAAGAGAATGAAGATGTTGCAGGCTTCATGGTTGCAGAGCCTGTTGCCACAAAAGCCATTGTTGGTGAAATCGGCAGTCTGGAATTCTACTCGGCAGGCCGTTGGGACAATCATCCCTGTTGTGTTGTTGCCATGCAGGATGACTTTATTCAAAAACATCCCGAAGCTGCACAGGAATTTGTTTCTCTGCTCATGGATACAGGCGAATACATAGAAGATGATAAAATCAGAGCTGCTGATATTGCTGTAAACTTTCTTGATCCTGAAGGAAAGCTTGGGCTTAATCCTGAAGTTTTAAAAAATGTATTTTCCCAACCACAGGCTATCAGGTGGGATGGTCTCTATCCAATTGCAGAAGACCTTGATAAAATCCAGCAATATATGCATGATGCCATGGGAATTGGCAAAATAATAGATCTTGATAAATTTATTGAGTCCAGTTTTGCTGACCAGGCATATTAATCAAATTAAGAATTAAAAACGAATAATGAATAATTGAGGATTTTCTCCATTAATTATTCACTATTCATTATTAGTTATTAGGGGGTTTTTATATGAAAATCACTGATCCGGATGTCATAAAAAATGGTGAGAAAGATCTCATAGATGCTGTAAAAGATGACCTTGACCTTGATACAATCAAAGAGATTATGCAAAACAAAATGAATGCTAAAACTATTTCATCCAAAGGTGGTGAAATTGTTGTTCATAATAATGAAATTGCCTTTAGATTGGATTTCAGCATTGAAATAAGCGGCAGTCTCATGTTTGACAGACAGGGCAATTATATCCCTGAATCCGATAATCAGGATGACCTGTCCCAAAATTTTGATTCTGACGAGCAGCTTGAGATAGACCTGCCTGATTATGATCTTGATGATGAATCAGATCAAAAGGAGATAGAGCAAACCGGAGATATACTCGAAAATGAAGACGACAAGGCAAGTGAACCCACTGAAGATGATGCACTCCCCATTGATGATCTTGATTCTTTAACAGACGAACTGAACAAGGAGTTGGATAGTGACATAGATCCAGAGATAAATCTTGAACCAGGGCTGGAATCAGAAATCAAAGATGATGATACTGATAACAATGACATGAATGATATTTTAAAAGAGAGTCGTGATTTCTGGGATTCAAAAAAAGATGAGTGACCCTGCCATCAACATCAAAGAGTTAACAGAGATCATGGATGATGACAGGGAACTGATCCATGATTGCTTTTCAGATTTTATTGACCAGTGGCCACAAATTTATGACGAAATTAAACAGGCTGCCCTTGCACAGAATGCTCAAATTTTAGATGACTCAGCACATAAGCTTAAAGGAATATTAAAATACCTTGCAGCTCAATCTGCTGCAGATGCTGCATTTGTCCTTGAATCGGCAGGCAAGGGAAACGACCTTGAAAATATTGACCACAAGCTTGAAACTTTAGAAAAGGAATGTCAAAAGGTGACAGAATATATAAAAGCATTTGAATAATACATTCAACATCCCTATAACCACAGGTCTAACGCAAATCAAAAACCTGTAAGCAAAAGGCAAATCACCTTCCACTGGAGTGGTATAATAACTTTTAAAAGCCATAATTATTTCGGAAAAACATGACCTTATTCCGCCTTTTATATTAGAAGCTTGAATAGGAGTTGAGAATTCATATTCTATATTACTACAAGCTAAGTGGAATATGGCAGGTTGTGAGTTTGATGGGTATATATATTATAGACTTGAATATTGAAGCATGGCGTATGATAGCGATTCAGTCGTATATAGTTTAATCTGATCATTTAATTTAAAAACAATCAATCTACTAAAAGGGATCTTTCTCGAAACTACTTACTAATATTAACCCGGCAATTAAATACTCTAAATAATTAGGTGTTTAACAATCCTATAGCGCCTGTTTGTAATGGTTTGGGTGATAATCGTACGACCAAACTTCATCTATTTAATTGCCGGAGTAATAGTTTAATTGGTTAAGTTCTTTGTTTGCCTGTTTTAAGAATTTGAAAGCACCTATTTTTTCAAATATATGGATGGCTTTTTGTAAATGTTTTTTTGCAAGGTCATGTCGATTTTTTATTTTATGAATAATGCCCAAATCGAGATGAGCCTGTGCTTTGACTCCATCCGCCCCAATTTTTTTGGCTAACTCAATGGATTCTGAATAATAACGAAGCGCTTTTTTTTCAGCAAAGGGAACATTCTTAATTATGAAACCGATATTTTTTATCAAGGTTACAAAACTTAAGGGTTCATTCCCTTGGATGATTTTAAGAAAAATTTTCCCCTTGATATATTTAATCATAGGTAAGATGCCATTTTTTTGCTGTTTTATAAACACTTGTTCGTATTCTTTTATAATATTAAATCCTTTGGTTATTCTGCCGCTGTCAATGAGTATCACCCCATTAAGAAAAGAGGCGATATCACCAAACGTTTCGACCCTATTATTTTTGTGAAATCGCAATGCCTTGTTCATGACATCTTTCGCTTTTTCCATTTCCTTATTAAGAATAAGTGATTGTAAAAGTATAGTACGAAAACCAAATCTGTAAACCGGATCTGAAGAAATTTTAATCGCCTCTTCTAGCAATGAAACACCTTTCTCAAAATCACCGGAATTCGTATATCCAATACCTTTCGTACAGTGGCCCATACCAAGACTTCTAATTTGGGAGTATTCATCTCCATATCGGATAAGCTTTTCCCCAACTTCTATGCAATTTTGGGCTTCTCCCATGCAATAAGAAATAAAACCAATACCACCAAGTGATTTAAAATAGATATAATGATCCTCTTTATAATTTTCCCCTATTTCATTTGCTTTTTGGCCGTATTCGATCCCTTTTTTAAAAAACCCCATATCTGCAAATAGCCAGGAAAGCCAGGCACATGCATAACCAATTATTTTTTTATTGTTAATTTCTGTCCCAATTAAAACGGCTTTTTCTAAATTTTTTTTTGCTTTTATATATTTGCTCCTGAACCAAAAAATATTACCCTGCCAGGCATAAAACATTCCAATTATCTCTTTATCATTGATTTGATCAGCTAAGTGCCCCTGTGATGAGAACAGATCCCCAAGATTTTTGTAATCGCCACTGTAATAATAAACCAATGCCCACCTATTGAGCAGATCAATCATAGATTCATTGATTTTTATAGATTTGTCAGTGATACTGTTAATTAAATCAAAGGCTTTTTGATAGTATTGATGGGCTTCATCAACAGAATATTTTTTAATGCTCTTGTCACCAGATTTTTTTAAATAATCAACGGCTTTAAGTTTGGATTTACCTTTCATAAAATGATGGGCCAAGGTCTCATAGAATTCAGGTAACCTGTCTCCAAAAAAATTTTCAATCACTATTCCTATTTTTTCATGAATGATTTGTCGCTCTGTTTTTAACAGACCTTTGTAAACAACTTCCTGGGTTAAAGCATGTTTGAATATATATTCGAGATCCAGTTTATTTTCCCTGGATTTTATCAGATCAAACCCCTCAAGGGTTTGAAGACAGTGATTGATATCTTTTTTGGTATCAGTGATCCGGTGAATAATTTCATAATAAAAGGATCGACCGACGACAGATGCTTCTTGCAGAATCCGTTTAGATTCCGATTCAAGGCGATCAACCCTTGCAGAGATCACACCATGAATAGAAGAAGAGATATCAGACTCTGTAATCTCCCTATCCAAAATCCACTCATTTTCATTCTTTAAAAGAACTTTTGATTCAATCAAAAAGTTGATCATTTCTTCCAAATAGAAAGGATTCCCCTGGGTTTTTTTCTCAACAAAGGATTTTAACTTGGGAGGAATACTTTTTGATTTTAATAAAGATTTCACCATTACCTGTGAATCGGATGCCGACAAGTCCTCAATCTTGATTTCTTGGTACTTTGTTTTTATCTGATCAATTTGGAAGCTGGAAAAAATTTCAATCGCCGGTCTTGCCACATATAAAAACAGGATGGGCAGCTTTGCTTTGGACTGAATATGATCCACCAGCTCTAAAAAAGAAGGATCTGCCCAGTGCAGGTCTTCTATGCAGATAATAATTGCCTGATGTTTAGAAAGAGCTGATAATATTTCGCACACGGCATCAAATAGTTTTGATTTCCAAAATTCAGGACTGACACTTTCCACTTCAGGGTAGCTCAATGAATATAAAGTGCCGATATAAGGAATAATTGCTTGGGGATCCTTAACAAGGGTACGGATAGTTTTGTCAATTTTTGCTTTTATAGTTTTTGGGGAATCTTCTTCTTTCATCCCAAAAATATCATCGAATAAAGTCAATAGTGGGAAATACGGTATGCTCTGGGTATATGGGTATGTATAACCTTCAAACCACTGAATATTTGAAATTGCTTGAAACTCTTCAATCAGTCGACTTTTACCTGTACCAGCAAAACCATACAGGCAGAGCACTGAACCAGTTCCATTTTTAAGTTCTGTAACCGCTTGATTGAATATTGATAATTCTTTATTCCTTCCAATTAATTTTGCTCTTACTCCATGTAGCCGTTTTATTCGCTTCGGTTTTTCAACAGCATCAATAACCTTAAAATTAGAAACAGAGTCTTTTTTGCCTTTAACAGTAACAGGATCTCTTAATTCAAATGAAAAATGATTTTGAGCAATTTTATATGTATCTTGCCCTACAATAATTTCTCCAGAGTTGGCAAGGCTGGTCAGACGTTTTGCAAGATTGATTGTATCTCCTGTAAGACCATGTCTGCCTTTGCCTATATATTCATCTCCAGTTATTACAAGACCTGTATTAATGCCTGTGTGCATGCTCAGTTTGGTTTTATATTTCTTTTCAAAATCAAGGCTTAATTTGTCTACAAGTTTATGAATTTCAATTGCTGTATGAATTGCTCTTATCGTATCATCCTCATGGGCTTTTGGGACACCAAAAAGAATCATAATTTCATCACCAAAAAATCTTTCTACTGTGCCCTCATACTTTTTAACAACAGCACCTGCTTTTTTAAAAATGTCACCCATAAGGTTTTTAACTTCTTCAGGATCCATCTTTTCTGTCATTGCGGTATAGCCTGAAA
>JAOZRI010000392.1 GCA_029940235.1 Desulfobacula sp.
GAAAGGATCTTTTAAGGAGAATATTTTATAATTTTCAAATGATTTAATATCCAC
Source organism: Desulfobacula sp. (assembly GCA_029940235.1). Classification (GTDB taxonomy): domain Bacteria; phylum Desulfobacterota; class Desulfobacteria; order Desulfobacterales; family Desulfobacteraceae; genus Desulfobacula. The sequence goes on from JAOZRI010000392.1 coordinate 55, forward strand.
AACAACCCGCACTGTATGGGGCTGATATTGTGCTGCCCTGGCTTGTTCTAAAAGATTATCATTTATATCAGTATGGTTGGCAACGTTTTTTCCAAGTCTTGATTGATCAATGTCAACAAAAAGACGCTGAAAAATTTTATTGATTCCAGGATCTTTTTTTAAAAGTTTATGGGAATAATCCCTTTCTCTATCAGCGTTGACAACAATTCTTGTGTATTCCGGGTTGGACCAGAAACGAAGATCGGAAATTGTGGCATCCCCTGAAAGTTTCTGTTTTGGCGGCAGAGGTTTGTTCTTATCCATGGAGGTGTGAGTATATATTTTGTTTTCATTTTGAATGAATTTTCTGATGAGTACATCATTCTTTGTCAACTGTTTTTTTGACTGAATATGTTTGATTTTTTTTGTATAAAGGCCTGGGTCAACTTTGATTGACTTAAGCAAGGATCTGGCACGACCTGCATATGCACTTCCAGGATATTTATTGTTAAGTCTTGACAGAAGATCAGCAGCCTGAATTTTATATTTTTTCTTTCCTGATAATTTTGACAGATTAATATAAAGCTGGGAGGCTTTATACATTCCTGCAGGTGCCCATGAATCATCAGGATAAAGCCTGTAAATGATCTCATATTGGCTGATGCACCTGAGCCACTCCCTTGCAGTTTGCTTTTTAATGGATTTATTGCGAAGTTTTTTATAGCATGAGTCAGCAGCAAGATATTTTTGTTTTGCACTGGCTTGTGCACTATCTGTACAAAAAACAAAAATCCCTGATAAAATAATAATTAAAAAATATGTCAGCGGTATAGGGGTTTTACATTTAAACATTTTTATATACTTTTCTTTTTAACTCATTTAACAGGTTCAAAGCTTCAAGAGGAGTAATACTTGAAATATCAATCTTTTCCAACATTTTTTTAAGGGATTGTTCACTATTGTTGAATAATTCTATTTGATTTTGATCGCTTAGTTTTCTTTTTCCCCTTTTTTTGCTGGTTTTTTTGGGCTCAGGTTTGACTATTTCTGTATTATTTTTTTGTTCAATACCCGATAATATATTTTTTGCATTGTTAATTACAATATCGGGAATACCTGCAAGCCTTGCCACCTGAATTCCATAACTTTTATTGGTGCCGCCCTTTACAAGTCTTCTTAAAAAAACAATATTATCATTAAATTCCTTAACAGCAATATTAAAATTTTTTAATCTTGGCTTGATTTTTTCAAGTTTAATCATCTCATGGTAGTGTGTGGCAAACAGAGTTTTTACCCCTTTGCCATCAAGGTCATGGAGATATTCTGCAACTGCCCAGGCAATACTCATGCCATCATATGTGCTGGTCCCTCTTCCTATTTCATCAAGAATAACAAGGCTTTTTTTTGTGGCATTATTTACAATATTGGCTGTCTCTTCCATTTCCACCATAAAGGTGCTTTGTCCTGAAGATAGATTGTCCAGTGCGCCAACCCGTGTAAATATTCTATCCACAATGCAGAGAGATGCTTTTTTTGCAGGGACAAATGACCCCATTTGAGCCATTAATATGGTCAAGGCAACCTGTCGCAATACAGTTGATTTGCCTGCCATATTAGGGCCAGTAATTAACAGGATCTGGTTTCTGGTATTATCCATTTCAATGGAATTAGGAACATATCTCTCGCCTTGAATAAGTTTTTCCACCACAGGGTGGCGACCATCTTCAATGATAATCTTATCATTTTCATTTATTTCAGGTTTTGTGTAGGAGTTTTCCGATGCTGCTCTGGCAAGTCCCTGGAAAGCATCAATATGGGCAATAAAATCTGCCATCTTAAGAATCAGGTCAGCTTGTGCAACTATTTTATCTCTTATGGTACAGAAAATTGTGTATTCCAGGGCACATCGTTTATCCTGTGCATTTAAAATAGTGGATTCAACATGCTTCATCTCATCGGTGATAAATCTCTCTGCATTCACAAGGGTCTGTTTTCTGATATAGTGATCAGGGACCTTGTCTGACTGTGCTCGGGATACTTCTATAAAATAGCCAAATACTTTATTATATTTAATTTTAAGTGAAGATAATTTTGTTGTCTCTCTCTCTGTGGCTTCAGTTTGTGCAATCCAGGATTTGCCATCCCGTGAGATCAGGAGCAGCTCATCTAACTCAGAGCTGTAGCCATCTTTAATAAGCCCGCCTTCATTTAAAAGATGGGAGGCATCATCTCGTATGGCATCGTCAATAAAATTGGCAAGCAGATTAAGCTGGTTTAAAATTTTATCCTTTTTTTCAAGCTTGTTTCCATTGAGCAGAGGGCTTTTAAATAAACCAAGTTCCTTAAAAATAGGGGGGAGCTTTTGCAGAGAGTGTTTTAAGGCAATCAAATCTCTGGCATTTCCCTGGCCCATGGAGATTTTACTGCCAAGGCGTTCAAGGTCATAGACAGATTTGAGATGGTTTATGATTAATTGATGAATGTGGGAAGCTTTTGTTATCTCTTCAATGCAGTTTAAACGCTGTGTAATGTGTCTCTGATCAATCAGAGGATATCTTATCAAATTCTTAATCAATCTTGAACCCATGGCAGTCACTGTTCTGTCAAGCACATGGATCAATGTCCCTCTCTTATCAAGGGTTTGAATATTGGCAAGCAGCTCAAGGTTTTTACAGGATCTGTCATCAATGACAAGAAAGCTTTTTAAATCATAGG
>JAOZRI010000393.1 GCA_029940235.1 Desulfobacula sp.
TGATTGCAGAGAGAAATCAGATTGCAGAAAAGTATCGTGCAGAGGGTAAAGGAGAGGCAAGTAATATTCGGGGTGAAAAAGAAAAAGAACTCCAGGTGATTAAATCACAGGCCTATAAAACTTCCCAGACACTTAAAGGTAAAGCAGATGCTAAAGCAACCCAGATTTATGCAGATGCCTATGGCGTGGACCCTGATTTTTATGAATTTTTAAAAGCTATGGATGTTTACAAAAAAACAATGTCAAAAGACAGCACACTGGTTCTTTCAACAAATTCTGATTTTATGAAGTATTTTAAAGGGCTGAAATAGATTTTGAGATTTAAGCCAGATTTGAGAGTAGTGAGACCTGCAGCCTGTCTCACTACTCATATCTTAAAACTCACAAACTAATTACTTTTTCTTTCTCTGGTGGCGGGTCTTAGCAAGGAGTTTTCTGTGTTTATGTTTCCTCATCTTTTTCTTTCTTTTTTTCATTACACTGCTCAAAAAAATCACCTCCCCTTGTGAAGCTTAATATTAATTTTAAATAATTAAACAAATATTATAGCATGATATTTTATGAAATGTCCAATTTTTTATTTAGTGTATTAAAATTTGATATCAAAGAGATACAATGAAAAAAGTAAATCATTTTAATAATCAAGAGTTATTAAAAGTAGATGAAGCTGTAAAAGTGTCAGAAGAGCTGATTAATAATTATTTTAAAATGTCTTCTGGCCAGTGGCTGAAGAACAGATATGATATAAAAACAGCCAAAGATCTTGTTGGACATGAATATATTGATGGACCTTTTGCCCAGGTGATCAAGTATGAGGGCCGTAAAAAAGATGTCCCTTTAGGATCTTCTTCATTCAGCTTTTATAAGGTGTGTCTTCAGGATGATGCCATTCTTTCAGCAGTTTCAAATACATATGGTTTATCACTGGAACCTTTTCTCTTATATATTCTAACCCATGAACTTGTCCATGTTGTCAGGTTTTTAAAATTTAAACAGAGATATGAAAATTCGAATGAAGCAGATGTGACTTTGGATGAAGAGAGAATAGTCCACTCTTTAACCCATGAAATTTTAAGATCTATACCTATTTTAAAGTTAAACCAAGTATTTGAATTTTATAAAGATTGGATTCCTGTTAAGGAATCTGGATTATAGGTTAAAAAATTAGAACAAACCTGCTTGACAAGGGTGAAAGACTTATTATTTTATTTTTGATTTTAAAAATCGTCTTGTGGCGGATCTGGTTTGTCGCACACAGCAGAATATGTAAGAATTGAAGTTATCAGCTCATTCTTTCATACAAAAAGATGAACGAAAGATGGAGAAGTGAAAATGCCAGTTTATGAATATCAATGTACTGAGTGTGGAGAAATTAAAGAAGCATTTCAAAAGATTTCAGATGCACCACTTACAACCTGTTCCAATTGCAAGGGAAGTTTAAAAAAACTTATCTCTCAAAGCACATTCCATCTTAAAGGATCAGGATGGTATGTAACAGATTATGGTGGAGCAAAGAATCAAAACAAAGAAGATAAAACTAAAAAAAATAATTCTAAAGCCAAAGAACCAAAAACAACTTCCAAAAAGACAACAGTGTCTAAAGATTGAAGTTGAAATAAAATAACAATTAAATGAATGAACCAAAGCTTAAAGGAGAAAAAAGATCATGAGTTTAAGACCACTAAGTGACAGAATTCTGGTTGAGCGAGTTGAAGAGGATGAAAAAACCAAAGGCGGTATTATTATCCCTGATACAGCAAAAGAAAAACCAGCAGAAGGTAAAATTATTGCAACCGGTAACGGTCGCATGGGTGAAGATGGAAAATTGCTTCCAATGGATGTGAAAGTTGGAGATCGTGTTCTTTTCAGTAAATATGGTGGAACTGATGTAAAAATTGATGGGGCTGATTATCTTATCCTGCGACAGGATGATATTCTTGGTATAATTGAATAGGTATCATTATAAATAGATACATATCAAATCACTGCCACAGGCAGTCTTGGATGGGAAACCACCTAAAATATAATTTTAAAAGAGTTATAAAATAATTAAATGGAGAATATTTGAAAATGGCAAAAGAAATAATATATGATGCAAAAGCACGTGAAGCAATGCTTAAAGGTGTTCAGACCCTTGCTGATGCAGTAGTGGTTACACTTGGACCAAAGGGAAGAAACGTAGTTATTGAAAAATCATGGGGTTCTCCCAATGTTACCAAAGATGGTGTAACTGTTGCTAAAGAGATCGATCTTGAAGATAAATTCGAGAACATGGGTGCCCAGATGGTTAAAGAAGTTTCAAGTAAAACTTCTGATATGGCTGGTGACGGTACAACTACAGCAACAGTTCTTGCAAGAGCTATTTATGAAAATGGCCAGAAACTTGTTGTTGCAGGTAACAACCCCATGGGTATTAAAAGAGGTATTGACAAGGCAGTTACTAAAGTTGTTGAAAACCTTGAAGCTATTGCAAAACCAACCAAAGACCAGAATGAAATCGCACAGGTTGGAACCATCTCTGCAAACAATGATGAAACCATTGGTAATATCATTGCAGAAGCCATGGATAAAGTAGGTAAAGAGGGTGTTATTACAGTTGAGGAAGCCAAATCAATGGACACCACTCTTGAAGTTGTAGAGGGTATGCAGTTTGATCGCGGATATCTCTCTCCTTATTTTGTAACAGATGCTGAAAAAATGGTTGCAGCCCTTGAAAGCCCATTTGTTTTGATCTGTGATAAAAAAA
>JAOZRI010000063.1 GCA_029940235.1 Desulfobacula sp.
TGGATAAGCGCTGATGATGCATATGGCAAGGCAAATAATAAATCTTTGTTTAGACCATTTTTGAAGAATCCGCCTGCGGATTTTACAGAAGCATAAAATCAAATCTATTAAATTAACAGGAAAATGGCATGAAAAAACAGCAAATTGACCATATCCTTTCCAAAATGTTGGAATCCAATGACAATGTTTCAGACTTGAATTTTACACCGGGTAAACCCCTGCAGGTTGAAAGTTCTGGTGAACTGGTTGCTGTGGGTATTGATCCCTCCTTTGAAATATTAACTCCATTTCAGACTGAAATCATTGCCCTGAATCTGATTAACAACAATCGGAAACTAAGTGAAACCCTTATCAGGGAAGGTTCCTGCGACCTCTCCTATCAGCTTGGAGATAAGGCTCGTTTCAGGGTGAATATATTTTCAAGATCCGGTAAGTATTCCATTGTTTTAAGAAAGTTAGAGACAAAAATTCCAACCATTAAAGATCTGGATCTTCCCAAAGCTTTCTACACCATGGCAGAAGAGAAAAATGGCATTATTTTTGTTACAGGTGCCACAGGTTCTGGTAAAACAACTTCCCTTGCTGCATTGCTTGATAAAGTAAATACAAGTAAGTCGGTTCACGTTATAACCCTTGAGGATCCTATTGAATACCAGCATTCCCAGAAACAATCTACTTTTAACCAGCGTGAGCTCGGAGCTGATTTTGATACCTTTGCAAGTGGTTTAAGAGCAGCTTTACGTCAGGCGCCAAAAATTATTCTCGTTGGTGAGATGAGGGATAGGGAAACAGTGGAAATAGGTCTTACCGCAGCTGAAACCGGTCACCTTGTACTCTCAACACTGCATACTGTTGATGCAGGCCAGACCATTAACCGTGTTCTTGGTATGTTTTCCACAGAAGAAGAGCGACAGATCAGGATTCGTCTTGCAGATTCAATAAGATGGATTGTTGCACAAAGATTGCTGCCAAAACAAGGAGGCGGCAGGGTGGCTGCCTTTGAAGTCATGGGAACCAATCTAAGGGTGAAAGATTCCATTTTAAATGGAGAATCCGAAGGAAAAACATTCAATGATATTATTACTACAGGCAAGGCCCAGGATATGGTTTCTTTTGATGAATATATAATTTCTCTTTATGAGGAAGGAAAGATAAGTGAGGATATAGCAACATCCTATGCTTCAAGGAAAGATATTGTCGGTCGAGGTCTTGATGCCATAAAAAGTGCCCGTGGTCAGACCACTACAAATATTGATTCATTGGAAATTGACCGTGGATACCAGGGAAATTAAAAATCCCAAGCTTCAGGAGAATTAAGCTATGAATGTGACATGTGACAGTTGTAAAACCAGATTAACCATTCCAGATAATAAAGTTCCGCAGGACAGGGATTCAATCTTTAAATGTCCAAAATGTAAAGAGAAAATCAAAGTTCCGGCTGTAAAACCGGAAAATCAAAATTTTGATTTTTACTTTGAAGGCAAACTCAATACCCTTGCTCTTATTTGTGTTGGTGATAATGATTTGCAAAAAAAAGTATATTTTGAAGTTCACAATATAGGGTTTAATGTTAATGCTGTTAGCACAAGTAAAGAAGCCTTGAAAAAACTTGAATACTATATTTATCCACTTATTATTCTTGATGAGGATTTTGATCAAAACAAGGGGGTTAAGCGTATTATAGAAAAGCTCAATACCATTGATATGTCTTTAAGACGTCAAATCTGTCTTGTTTTATTAAGCAAACAACTTAATACCAATGATAATATGTCTGCTTTGCACGCAAGTGTAAACAGTGTTATCCATGTGGATGATATGGCACATTTTACAGATCTTCTGCATAAAACGTTAACTGACCATAAAAATTTTTACACCGTATTTAATGCATCCTTGAAACTGACAGGACAGGTATAGAAGAAAGGTACCAATTATCATCAGTATGACCCGGCAATGGTATGAACCTTTAAGTTTTTTTGAGTGGCTGAAAAGGGCGTTTTCTTTTTTAAATATTGCAGTTTTCATGATCACAGCAATATTTTTATTTTCTGAATTACGATTTGACTGGTTTGAAAATGTTGTGGGTTCCTATCTTGCTTCATCCAATGAATCACGCCCCAAAACTGGTATTATATGGGAAACAGGAAAGCACACTACCAATGCCCATGAATATCTCAATACAATTATCAATGAAAAAGAGGACATCCAAGCCAATGTCCATGGCGCCTCCTCTTTTTCAAGCCTTGTTTCAGGTATTTTACCGGGGGCATGGGTAACTTTAGAAAAAGATCATTTTAAAACTCTCTATTTTAGCCTTGAAAAAACCATGGCAGCAAAAATTCTTGATCCTGCTCAGCTCATCTGGCTGCTCAAAGGCAGTATGCTGGACAGGATATTTTGTGAGGGCATTACCGGTGGTGTTAAGATCTATTTTATTGATTCTGAAAACAGGGTTATCAAACAGATAGAGCTTGAAAATCAGGATACCCTTGAGCTTGAAAAAGGTAAACAGGCCGTGACAGGGGAACTTTCTGAAATGGAAGGATTTTTAGGGCGGATATATTCTGCTCAAAAGTTTTTTGATGCTGTGTTTAAACTACCCACGGATATCCTGCCCGATCTCATGGTAAATTCAGAGATTTTACTGGAACAAAAGGGAAAGATTATCAATGTCGGTATCTGGAATATAACACAGGACGGTTATATTAAGCTTGGATTTGAATTTGAAGAGATGGATAGCAAAAAGGTTGTTTTTATCAAAGGCCGGGAGTGGGCCGTATGGCAGCTAAACCTTTATCTTAAAGGAGATGAGAATTGAATCTCTTTTTAAGTGTATTGAAATTAATCCGGTTTTTCCTTTTTTTGGGTTTAATCCTTGTTTCCCTTGCAGGTATTGCAGGAATGTTTCTGGTGTTTTATACAGCAAAAGATCTTCCACAGCTTCCCTCTCCTTTAAGCAGGATTATTGAAAGACCTCAAACCCGGATTTATGCTGCAAATGGCAAGGTATTGACAACCATTGGAGTGAGAAAAACCATTCCTTTGAATATGGTATCCCGGGATTTTATTAATGCCATCATAGCAACAGAAGATCATCGTTTTTTTGAACACCATGGACTGAATAAACTTAGAACCTTAAAAGCACTCTATATAACACTTTTTAAACCGGGAAGAGTTCAGGGTGCATCCACCATAACCCAGCAGCTTGCTAAAAATCTTTTTTTCAGTTTTAGACAGACCTATCAGCGTAAATTTAAAGAATTACTTGTGGCATTACAGATAGAGGCTGCAAATACAAAAGAGGAGATTTTACATGCCTATGTAAACCAGATCTATTTTGGTGCAGGTGCCCAGGGTATTGAAAGAGCATCACGACAATTTTTTAATAAATCAGCCCATGAATTAGAACTCTCCGAGGCAGCACTACTTGCAGGTCTGCCAAAATCTCCAACAAATTATAACCCATACAGGCATCTTGACAGGGCAGTTAAAAGGCGTGATATTGTTTTACGAAGAATGGCCCAGGTGGGTTTTATATCTGATCTTGAACTGCAGCAGGCAATGTTTGAGGAGCCAGAACTTTATCATGAGAAAACTGACTCAAGAACAGGAAGCTATTTTCAGGATGCTTTGATAAGTCAGTTGATTGAAAAATATGGAGAGGATGTTGTTTTCCATGGTGGCATCAAGGTATTCTCCACCATTGATACAAGGCTTCAATCATATGCCCGTCAATCCTTGACAAAAGGTCTTGAAAGGCTTGATGCCATGATGGGTATAAACAGTGAGGATTCAGAACATCCCCAGGGGGCTCTTGTGGCAATTGATGCTGGTTCCGGGGCAGTTAAAGCTCTGATTGGTGGCAGGGACTATTATAAGAGTGAATTTAACAGGGCAATAAATAGTCTTAGACAGCCGGGAAGTGGATTTAAACCCTTTCTTTATTATTCAGCATTTAAAACCCTGGGGTTTCACCCTGGAACCATTATGACAGATAAACCTGTTATCATACCTGTCAAGGGGAGTGCAGACTGGGAACCTCAAAATTTTGGTAAGATTTTTACAGGCGATATGGTTTTGAAAAAGGCATTATTTAAATCTGTTAATACTATTGCTGCCCAGATTGTGGAAAAAGTTGGCCCCCATGAAGTCAACAATATTGCAAGGCGATGTGGTATTACAAGCCCTTTAAAAGATGTATATTCGGTGGCTCTTGGAACATCAGATGTAACACCCTTTGAACTTGCCTCGGCATATACAGTTTTTGCAAATCTTGGCATTTTGCACGAACCCTTTCTCTTCTGGCGGGTGGAAGATGCCTTTGGTAGAATTATTTTTGAACACATTGTCCAGGAAAAAAGGGTGCTTGACCCAGCCATTGCCTACCAGGTTGTGGATATGATGAAGTCAGTGATCCAGAGGGGCTCTGGTCGATCTATTCAAAAACTCGGTTTTAATCGCCCTGCAGCAGGTAAAACAGGAACCACAGACCATTATAAGGATGCATGGTTCACAGGATTTACACCCTTTTTGTGCACATCTGTATGGACAGGCTTTGACAAGAAAAAAACACTGATTGATATTAATCATGTCGGTATTACAGGTGGCAGAAGCGCAGCACCAATCTGGGCAGATTTTATGATGAAAGCATTGAAATCAGAACCGGAAAGAGATTTTCCAATTCCCGATAATATCAGATTTGAAAAAGTGGATACAAGAACCGGGTGCAGCCCTGTTGAAGAGACCATGCCTGTTGAGAGGCATGAATCTTATAAAGGCAATAAAATCGTTGAAGTGCTTCAGGTTCCTTTAAAGCCGGAACAAAATTTGTGTTTAAAAGAAAAACCTGAAGAGATGGAACAGGAATTAGAAATCCAATGATTTGGATATTAAAAAATATCAGTGTTCATCTGTGGTTAATAACTCTTATTGCCATACCATTTAATTTTTATATTCTGCCAGGTATTATGGGATTTTTTCCAGGTATTAATCCATTTATTACAGCATTTGTAACACTCACCTGTATAGCAGCAATAATCAGCTTTGCAATGGATTTGACAGCCAGAAAATTAATAGCGGGTGTGATTAAAGAGGGGCAGGCGTGGGAGCGGTCAGGAATTTCCAATAGAGCTGAGAAAAATTATATTAAAGCCTTAAGGATTTATGATACTTTCCTTTTATGGCCATTATCTGCAAAAAAAACTGCCAGAGAAATTTCTGGATCCATTGCAAAATTTAATTTAAATGCGCCAGATCAAAATTCTGTAAGCGACAAATCAAATTTTAAACTCACTGCCTTAGTCTATCTAAAGATGAATCCAGCAGATAAAGATATTGCACAATTATGGCTGACTAGATTGAGAAAATCAAACATTGTAACATCATTTGAACAGGATATTTTATCCATGCTTGCTGAAAAGTACTATGATGATAAAATATTGTCAATTTTGATTTTTGATATTTTTATAGGTTTGGAAAGAGAAGATTTTATTGCAAAAAAACTTTATAAACATATTTTAAAAGACCCTGAATTAAAAGAGCGGTATAAAGCAAAAATTGAAGCTTTGATTGGCAGAGAAGAACAAACTCTTCAACAACAGGTATCATTTGTGCTGCCCCGAAAAAAACCTGCCACAAAGCCAGCTAAAAAAAATACAATTCAAATTGGGAAAAAGATAAAACAAGTTTTAGAAAAGAGTATCTTCTGCTTAAAAAGTTTATGGACTTTTATCTGTTCAAGTTTAAGTTTTTTACTTTTATCTATGGTCAAAATTTATATTTTTATAAAGGAACATGAAAAAACACGATTTTATATAAAGGCAGGATTTCTTTTAATAGTGTCAGCGGTGCTTCTGTTTTTTATGGTTAATACCATGTCACATATTTTTAAATCCAAACCAGCTGAAAAAGAGAAAATTGAAATTCCAATCCAGGTGTCCAAGCCCTTTACAATTCAGGTGGCAGCTTATCTAAAGCTCAAACATGCCCAAAGATATGTTGATGTTTTAAAGAAAAAAAAGGTTGATGCCATAGTAAAAAAAATTGATGGTGGTGGGAAGACATGGTTTGTGGTCAGAGTTTCAGAATTCATAGACAAGCAAAGTGCAGCAGCCTATGGTCAAAATCTGAAAAAACAGAAAATTATTGAGGACTTTTTTGTTAATAATAAATAAATTCATTTGACACTTAAAGCCTTATGTGGTCATATTTTTTTAATTTTAAATGGTGTCTAACCAACCGCCATGTGGCGGAACTGGTTATCCACCACACAATAAATTATGAAAGAATCAAAGTAGTTAGCTGTTCTTTCATATAAACAATGAGTATTTGAATGAAAGGAGAGTGTTATGGTTATAATTTCCGATGTCACCTATCCACCTGAAAGTACAAAAGAGATTGCAAAACGATATCTTAAAGCCCCAGTCCTGCCAAGTTTTTTAACTAAAAAAGGGCCCTATGTTTCACCCAGTGTAACAGGCGGTATGCATTCCATTACATATTATGAACTGGAAAATGACAGGTTAGCCGAAGGTCTTCAGGCTATTGGTGAAAGCCTTGCAATATATTTTGGTGTTCCAGGATATAAATATGAACTCAAACCATATTTTGAACTTGAAGAAGGTCTTCGTATTCTTGGTCTATAAGTGTTGTCTCTTTTTAATATAGAATTAGCAACAGTGCATATTAATAATTTATAAATAGATATTTATGCTGTAGGATACCTTCCTAATCTATAGTAATTGATATTTTTGTAATTTTCTTGCAATGGTTGACTGGTTAATACGAAGTATTCTTGCAGCTTTTGACTGGGTTAAATGTTCAGCCATAACTTTTTTTAAAAGTTGTTTTTCAAAGGCTTCCATCGTGTCACGCCAGGATAATCCATTGTCGTGTAGACCCATTGATAAATTGTTTTTACTTATTGATTCCATAATACTGTGGGGAAGATCTTTACAATGGATTTTACTGTTTCCATTCATTACAACAAGACGTTCGCACATATTGATCAATTCTCTTACATTACCGGGATAGGTATATTTTTCCAATATCTTGGTGGCATTACCTGTCAAAGATATTGCTCCTTTGATGTGGTATTTTTTTGAAAAATATTTTAGATAATGGGATATCAATGGCAGGATACACTCTCTGCGCTTCCGCAGGGGAGGCAGGTGAAGAGGGATAACCTTGAGGCGATAGTAAAGATCCTGCCGAAATGTTTTAGCACCCACCATTTTTTTAAGGTCTTGATTTGTTGCTGCAATAATACGAACTTTGATTTTCTTACTGGTGGTTTCACCAATCCTGGAAAGAGAGCCGTCCTCAAGAAATCTTAATAGTTTTACCTGGGAAGATAGAGGAAGTTCTGCAATTTCATCAAGAAATAAGATACCATTGTCAGCCATTTCAAATCGACCGGCTTTGTCTTGATCCGCACCTGTAAAAGCGCCTTTTTTATATCCAAAAAGTTCACTCTCCACCAGAGAATCAGGAATAGTGCCGCAGTTAAGTTTAATCATTGGTTTATCTCGCTGCTTTGAATAATAGTGAATCATCTCTGCAATGACGCCTTTGCCTGTACCTGATTCTCCAAGAATTAGAACACTTGCACCCACTCTGGCGATTTTTATTGCTTTTTCAAGAATATTTTTAAAATTATGACTTTTTGCAATGATTTTTTTGGATTTTAAGGCTTCAAGCTGCATTTCAAGAAGGTCATTTTCAAACTCATTTTTCAAAGCCTGTTTCTCATTAATCTGCTGCTTTAGAGTTTCAATTTCTGTTATATCTCTTTCGTTTATAACAACTCGGAATAATTGTTGATTCTTATCAAAGACAGGAGTGCCTGTGAGTAAAAGTTTTTTTCCATGTCTTGTACGCTGTATAATGGTCTCTTTCTTTTTTGATCTTAATACCTTTAGCGTAACAGAGCGATCAATAAAACCTTTATCTATGAGTTCCTGTACAGGTTTGCCAATAGCATTTTGCACTTTGATCTGTGTGAGCTGTTCCGATGCAGGGTTCATTTTTAAAATTTTACCCTGCCCATCGCATATCCATAGACCATCATGGCTTGAATTGATGATCGTATCAAGCTCAATGGATAGCTCCTGGTAAGATTTCATCTTTTTACTGATTTTTTCCAGTGTAGTGATATCCTGAAATAGATAGAGAAGGCCAAGAAGTTCTTTCTCCCATACAATGGGGCTGATTCGTGTCAAAAATTTTTTATGCTGCCGGCTGATTTCAATATCCCATACAGGAGCAATGTTTTCCAATACATTTTTTGAGGATTTATGCAGTTCCGGGAGGGTTGTTTTAATTAAAGTGCCTGTAAAGATATCAAGATGATCCTGTGCTTTTTTATTTGATACTGCTGCTTTAAGAGAACAATCTGTCACCACAATGGCATTGGGAGAAGCATTTAAAAAAGCTTTGCTGAATTGCTTCCAGCTTGGTTTTTTTGATTTTGAACCAAGGGATACAGTATTATCATGATTGATCATTAAAAAACTCCAAAGTAAAATTAATTTCTATGCAAAAAAGCATATTGTATGCATAAGCGCATAGTTTATGCAAGTATTAACCACTGATAAAGGCTGAAAATACTATAAAATGGCAATGGCATGTTAATTGCTCCACCAGAGTTGAGATAAAGTATGTTTAAGAGAATCAACAAGAATTGATAAAAATTTTTTATTTTGTGTTGAATATTTTTTTAAAATAAGAATAAAAGATTTCATATAACCGGGAGGTTAAAATGCCACAATCAAGCAAGGAACTTTTGCAACGAAGACAAAAAAATATACCCCAAGGCCCTTTTAATATAACTTCTGCATTTATTAAAGAGGCTAAAGGTGCAGTTATGGTTGATATGGAAGGCAAAAAATTTATTGATTTTGCCGGAGGAATCGGGGTCAATAATGTTGGTCACAGCCATCCAAAAGTTGTACAGGCTATAAAAGATCAGGCAGATTCATTTATTCATACCTGTTTTCATGTTGCCATGTATGACTCCTATGTTGATCTTGCAGAAAAATTAAATGATCTCATGCCAGGCAATTTTGATGCAATGACCATGTTTGCCAACTCAGGAGCTGAAGCTGTTGAAAACTCCATAAAAATTTGCAGGTATGCCACAAAAAGAAGCGGTGTCATCTGTTTTGAAAATGCATTTCACGGCAGGACCCAGCTTGCCATGAGTCTCACCAGCAAGGTCAAACCTTATAAATTGAATTTCGGCCCCTTTGTGCCGGAAATATACAGAATGCCTTATGCCTATTGTTATAGATGCCCTTTCAATTTAAAATACCCTTCATGCGATACTGCATGCGCTGATTATCTTGAAGATTTTTTCATTGCCAATGTAGCTCCAGAAAACACGGCAGCAGTAATTGCAGAACCGATTCAGGGTGAAGGCGGATTTGTGACACCACCCCCTGAATATTTTCCCAGATTACAAAAAATTTGTCAAAAATATGAAATTCCCCTAATAATTGATGAGGTACAGGCAGGAGCTGGCAGAACCGGGAAATTTTTTGCCATCGAACATTGGGGAATTGAACCGGATATTATCACCATGGCAAAAAGTTTTGCCGGAGGCATGCCTTTGAGTGCTGTAACCGGGAAGGCTGAACTTATGGATACTCCACATGTTGGCGGACTTGGAGGAACTTACAGCGGCAATCCTCTCTCTTGTAAAGCAGCTTTAGCAGTTCTTGAAATATTATTTGAGGATGGTCTTCTTCAAACAGCTGAGGCTCTTGGGAAAACCTTATTAGAAAAATTTAATTCTCTTCAGAAAAACCATGAAATTATTGGTGATGTCCGAGGTAAAGGGCCCATGCTGGGACTTGAACTTGTTAAAGACAGGGTAACCAAAGAACCTGCTGTTGATGAAGCTAAAAAACTTGTCCAGCTTTGCTATGACAAGGGCTTGATTATTTTATCCTGTGGAAATTATGGTAATGTTATTCGAACTCTCATGCCGCTGGTAATTACAGCAGAGGAGCTTGATAAAGGGCTTTCCATCCTTGAAGAGAGCTTTTATGAACTGGAAAAACAGTAGAGGCCTAACTCAATGAAAGGTTATTTTTTAAAATTACTCAAGATTGATGTGACAAGTAAAACATTTTCAAGCGAACCTGTTGATAAAGCACTATTGTCGGCGGCTATTGGGGGCAAAGGCTTTGCAACACAATTATTGCTTGATTATAATCCTCCAGGCATTGATCCTTTAGAGCCTGAAAACCATCTTATTCTTGTTCCAGGTCCTCTGGCTGGAAGTTCTTTGTATGGATCATCAAGATATGGTGTGTTTGCCAAATCACCTTTAACTGGATT
>JAOZRI010000394.1 GCA_029940235.1 Desulfobacula sp.
GGATCACTCTATGTTGCAGGAGAAGCCCTTGGTAGTTTTTGAGTTTGAATGTTTAAATTTGAATGAAATCAGATAAATGATCTTTCTTAACCCCATGAACAAAGACCAAGCCAAAAAGCTGCTGAATAAATATTCTTCTTTTACACCCTTGACTTTGATACTAATAGGCAGTATCATTTATTCATGAACAGCAAGCATAGAAAAACACTATCTGCCATTTTTTCACAACCAGTTTCCGGGACACTGGAATGGCGGAAAATTGAATCTCTTTTTATATCCCTGGGTTCAGAGATAATTGAGGGAAGCGGCTCACGGGTTTCTTTTATTTTGAATAATGAAAAAGCCGACTTTCACAGACCTCATCCGGGTAAAGAGGCAAAACAATACCAGGTAAGAAATGCCAGAGATTTTTTAAATAGAACAGGAGTTAAGCCATGAATACACTTAATTACAAAGGATATACCGCCAAAATTGAATTTGACCAGAGTGATAATATTTTATTTGGTAATATTATCGGCATACGTGATACAGTTGGATTCCATGGAGAGTCAGTTTCCGAATTGAAAAACGCTTTTCATGAAGCGGTAGATTTTTACCTTGAAAGCTGCGAAAAGGCTGGGCGAGAACCGAACAAACCATTTTCAGGTAATTTTGTAGTCCGGGTTGACTCAGCGCTCCACGGACAGATAGCTTCTGCTGCAGCCCATGCAGGTAAAAGTCTTAATAAGTGGGTAGCAGATACTTTGGCACAAGTTGTTCATGCATGACACTCATGAACAAAAACAAATGACAACCCTTGCAATAGAATTGAACCATATAGAGTTAAACAATATATCAGATACGTGCCTCCTCCAGAAGATCTGAACAAAATTTTACTTAAAGCAAATGATTTTCAGTTTGATTTTATACAAGCTATTTATCATCTTTCCGCCAGACGTAAAGAGGTGCTGACATTAAAGTGGGCAGACGTTGATTCTGAGAATAAAACTGTTGCCATCTGTACCCGAAAAAGATATGGTGGCGTGCTTGAAAGAGATGTTATGAATATGAATGGAGTTTTAGTCAGCGTTATATAGAAAAGCCCAGGCAAGGATAAGAAATTACTATGCGCCCGTAGCCCAGAGGATAAGGCGTCAGCCTCCGAAGCTGAAGATCGCTGGTTCGATTCCAGCCGGGCGTACCATATATATTTGGTGAATATTGCCTAATTTATGAAATCTCCACTTAAAATTGGTTTAATCAGCTATCGAAGCAACCCGCACTGCGGTGGTCAGGGTGTGTATGTCAGGCACCTGAGCCACGCCTTAAGTGATCTTGGACACGATGTTGAAGTCATTGCAGGCCCGCCTGACCCAATGGTAAATAATAATGTTAAGCTGACCATGCTTGAGACCCTGGATCTTTATAATCCAGAGGATCTTTTCAGGACTCCGGGCTTAAGTGAATTAAAAAATCCAATCAACCTGATTGAGTGGATCGATATATCAACCATGGGATATCCTGAGCCTTTAACCTTTGGCATGAGGGTAAATCAATATCTTAAAAAAACTGAAAACCATTATGATATAATTCATGATAATCAAAGTCTCTCTTACAGCATTCTATCCATGGCACGAAGAATGCCGGTTACTGCAACTATCCATCACCCCATGACAGTGGACAGAAAGCTTGCAGTGCAGAGCACAAGGTCATTTATAAAAAAGATTAAGGCTTTGCGCTGGTATTCATTTATCACTATTCAAAAATATGTTGCCAAGCGTCTATCAAGAATTATAACTGTTTCTGAAACTTCAAAAAGAGATATTGCAAAAGAATTTAATATTGATCAATCAAAATTTACAACTATTCCCATAGGTATTGACACCAATAATTTTTATCCCATACAAACCATAAAAAAACTCTCCAACCGTATTATTGTAACCAATAGTGCTGATACTCCTTTAAAGGGGCTTTATCATCTTTTGTATGCAATAAAAAATGTTTTAAAAACACGCAGGGTTAAACTGGTTGTCATTGGAAGCCCAAAGAAAAATGGCGGTATTGAAAAGCTGATTAAAAAACTTGATCTTGGACAATATATTAAATTTACCGGCCGCATTGACCATGCACAATTTGTCAAAGAGTATGCAAAAGCAGGTATTGCCATTGTGCCTTCTCTTTACGAAGGGTTTGGATTGCCAGTAGGAGAAGCCATGGCATGCAGGATACCTGTAATATGTACAACAGGTGGAGCTTTGCCTGAAGTTGCAGGAGACGCTACAAAACTTGTACCTCCAGGTAATGCAGAGGCTCTGGAAAAAGCTATTCTGGAATTAATGGATGATCCTGATCAAAGAGAAATGCTTGCTCAAAAAGGGTATGACAGGGTGTTAAAAGAGTTTACCTGGGAAAAAACTGCTGTTAGAACGGTACAGGCCTATAGAGAGTCCATTAATGATTACCATTGATTTTAACAAGCTTGATATAAAACAGGGTGACAGAATCCTTGATATTGGATGTGGCGAGGGTCGGCACACCATTAAGGCATGTCAGCAGGACAATACATTCTGTGTTGGAGCAGATTATGGGTTTGATAATCTTGTTACAACAAAAGAAAAATTAAAATTTCATGACACGCTTAAAGACCTCTCCTGTAAAAGTTTTGATCTCTCCTGTATGGATATTACAAACCTGCCTTTTTGCAATGACAGTTTTGATATTGTAATCTGTTCTGAAGTGTTAGAGCATATACCC
>JAOZRI010000064.1 GCA_029940235.1 Desulfobacula sp.
TGGATAATATCCGGGACTGGTGTATTTCACGTCAAATCTGGTGGGGGCATAGAATTCCTGTATGGAAATGCTCTGACTGCAGTGAAGTCATTGTTGAAGAGATTGATCCAAGTCTATGTCCGAACTGCGGCTCCAGGGATATTATCCAGGAAACAGATGTCCTTGACACCTGGTTTTCAAGCGCACTATGGCCTTTTTCAACCATGGGGTGGCCGGATAAAACAGATCTTTTAAAAACCTTTTATCCCACTAATGTTCTTGTCACAGGATTTGATATTCTCTTTTTCTGGGTGGCAAGAATGATGATGATGGGCATTCATTGCATGGATGAAGTACCGTTTGATGATGTTTATATCCATGCACTTGTAAGGGATGAGCACGGCAAAAAAATGAGTAAATCAAAGGGTAATGTTATTGATCCTTTAAAAGTTATTGATGAATATGGGGCAGATGCTTTTAGATTTACTCTTGCAGCTTTTGCAGCCCAGGGCCGTGATGTCAAGATGTCAGAATCAAGGGTGGAAGGGTACCGCCATTTTGTTAATAAGCTTTGGAATGCATCAAGATTTGCCCTCATGCATATTACAGAAAAAGATTATACTATTGTTGATTATAAAAAATTATCCCTTGCTGAAAAATGGATATTATCTCGATGTGTTCATACATCACTGCTGGTCAAACAGGGTATTGAAAATTACAGGTTTAACGAAGCTGCCTCAGCTCTCTATAAATTTGTATGGCATGAATTCTGCGACTGGTTTCTGGAGACTGCAAAACCAGCGCTTTACGAAAAAGAGGGTGTTCAAAAAAGAGATTATGCAAGAAGTGTTCTCTCAAAGGTTTTAAAAGATACCCTGATCATGCTTCATCCTTTTATGCCATTTGTAACAGAGGAGATATTTTCCATACTTCCCGGTACAAAAGGATCTGTAATGAAAGCATTATATCCCTATGATAAAAAAGAGTATGCAAGTTATAGAGATGAAGATGTGGAACAAGATATTGAATTTATTTTTGGTTTGATTTCCGGTGTTAGAAATATCAGAAGTGAAATGAATATTCAACCCTCCATGAAGATAAAAGTGCTTGCCCATACCGAGGATAAAAAAGAAAAACTCATTATTGCGGAAAATAAATCTTTGATCGTCAACCTGGCACATCTGGAAAGCTTTTATTTTTGTGAAGCTGATAATATTCCTGCATCCAGTGCTTCTCTTGTAACAGGGAATACCACTTGTTTTGTTCTGCTCGAAGGCGTTATAGATTTTGAAAAGGAGATAAAAAGGCTTGAAAAAGAGCTTGAAAAAAACACCAAAGAACTTCTTGGTGTCCAAAAAAGGCTTAATAATGAAAGCTTTCTTGACAAAGCCCCTGAAAAGATCATTCAAAAGGTAAAAGAGCAGCATAAAGATCTTGAGGAAGAGAATAATAAACTTCAGGAAAACCTGGAAAGAATACTTAAAATAAAGTAAGCTTTTGCATTATGAATACAGTTGAAAATATAATTAAACTTGCCCTTTTTGAAGATTCAGGCCTTGGTGATATCACAACAGAGAGTATTTTATCACAAAATTTTTCAGGCAAAGGCATTATTGTGGCAAAGGAATCTTTTATCCTGTCAGGAATTGAAGTTGCAAAAAAGGTGTTTCAATTGCTTGATCCAGATTGCAAACCTGTCTCTTTATTTTGTGATGGTGATTATATTAAGGATGGTGAAATTTTCTTTAAGATTGAAGCAGATCTTCTATCTCTTTTAAAAGGGGAACGGGTGGCCTTGAATTTTTTGCAGCGTCTTTCCGGCATTGCTACATTGACAAGGAAATTTGTTGATGAACTCAATTTTGACAATGTCCGATTGACAGACACAAGAAAAACCACTCCAGGATTGCGCAGCCTTGAAAAAGAGGCAGTCAGGGCAGGGGGAGGACATAATCACCGTATGTCCCTGTATGATGGGGTTTTAATAAAAGATAATCACATAGCCGTTGCAGGTTCCATTTCAAATGCTGTTAAAGCTGTTAAACAGAGAACATCCCATCTGATGAAAATTGAAGTAGAGGTGACAACCCAAGATGAAGTTATAGAGGCAGTTGATGCTGGTGCCCATGTTATCATGCTTGATAATATGGATTATGAACAGATGGCCAAAGCAGTGAAATATATAGATAAAAGAGCAATTGTGGAAGCCTCGGGTAATGTTTCTCTTAAAACATTGAATAAAATTGCAGCCACTGGAGTGGATGTTATCTCATGTGGTGCTCTTACCCATCAGGCAAGGTCTGTGGACCTTAGTATGCGGATTTATAATTCTTAATTTTGAAGCAACGCCGCAGATGGGTGATTTTTCGTTAAAACACTATTTAAAAGTAGCTTAATTTATTCCTGCCAGTGTCCTTGGATACATAAAGTGCTTTATCAGCTCGTTTGATAAATTCTTTGAAATTTTCTCCATCCACAAGCTCTGTGGCACCGACGCTTATATTAACTGATTGCTTTTCACCTGGTTCAGGTTCAAAAATATGGGCACTGATAGTATCTTTGATTCTTGTTCCCACGACACAGGCCTCTTCAATACCTGTTTCCGGCAGAAGAATGGCAAACTCTTCGCCACCGTATCGATAGGCTGAATCCATGGATCTCATACAGGATTTGATTGTTTTGCCAATTTGCATCAGCACTTTGTCACCTTCAAGATGTCCCCAGGTATCATTATATTTTTTAAAAAAATCAATGTCCAGAATCAATAAAGAGAGATCACGGGAGTAACGATTATATCTCATAATTTCAGTTTTTATTTCGCTGAAAAAGTGCCGCGAATTATAGAGTTTTGTCAAACCATCTGTAATGGCGAGCTTTTCAAGTTTTTTTAAGAGTTTGACGCGCTCGTTTTTAATTTCAGCTTCCCGCAATACTCTTGTCAGTCTGAGTTCTAACTCTTCAAACTTAAAGGGCTTGAAGATAAAATCACTGGCTCCTGCACGAACAGCTTCTTCATAGGAGTATTCAGCACTGTATCCAGTCATAACCATAACATCGGCATCATACTTTGCTTTGATTTTTTTCGTCAGTTCAAGTCCGTCCATGCCCTGCATCATTATATCTGTAATAATAATATCAGCATGAAAATTTTGAAGAGTTTCTAACGCTTCCTGCGCATTTGCAGCACTTTTAACATTATACTTTAGAATCTTTAAGTACTCTTCTACAGACTCTTTAACTGCCTCATCATCGTCAACAACCAAAATGGAATATGTCATGTGATTTTTTCTCTCCAGTTCTTTCTTTGATCCAGCAGAGCTTGCCTTGACTATTTTTAGCTCAATTGGTAAATATACTTCTTAATAAAACTTATGCTATAAGCAGTTATATTTGTCAATAAATTTTGTATTTTTTCATGAATTGTTGTGGGAAGAGAGCATTTTAACCCTCCTGCAGCAGTTAGTTTGGAGTTTAATTGAAAATCGAGAAACAAAATATTAGAAATTTCAGTATTATTGCACACATTGATCATGGTAAATCAACCTTATCTGACCGTCTTATACAGCTTTCGGGTATTATTTCCGATCGTGATATGAAAGATCAGATCTTAGATTCCATGGATATTGAGAGGGAAAGGGGTATTACCATAAAATCCCAGACTGTCTCTCTGCCTTACACTTCCAAGGATGGTACCCAATACCTGTTAAATTTGATTGATACTCCAGGGCATGTGGATTTTTCCTACGAGGTATCGCGGGCCCTTGCTTCCTGCGAGGGTGCTTTAATCATTGTTGATGCAAGCCAGGGCGTTGAAGCTCAAACCCTTGCAAATCTATATCTTGCCATGGAGCATGATCTTGAAATTATACCAATAATTAATAAAATTGATCTGCCTTCTGCTCAAATTGAGTGGGCAAAAGACCAGATTGAAGAAGATCTTGGCCTTGATCCTGAAGATGCTCTGGCAGTATCTGCAAAAAAAGGAACAGGAGTGGAAAAAATTTTACAGGCAGTTGTTGATGGTATTCCTGCACCTGTTTGCTCAGATGATTCTATTTTTAAAGCACTTGTGTTTGATTCCCACTACGATGCATTCAGAGGTACTATTGTACATTTTAGAATTTTTGAAGGCAGCATAAAAAAGGGTGATAAGATTTTATTCATGTCCAACAATTCCCAGTATAAAGTTGAAGAGGTGGGACTGTTTCAGATTGAGCGTAAACCTCAAGGAAAGCTTGTGGCCGGCCAGGTGGGCTATTTTATTGCCGGGATTAAAAATATAAGTGACGTTAAAATTGGAGACACCGTCACCATGGCCGATAAAAAATGTACAAAAGCTCTGGGAGGCTTTAGAGAACCTGTGCCCGTTGTCTTTTCTTCCATGTATCCTGTGGCTTCCGATGATTATGAAGAGCTGACCCTGGCCCTTGAAAAGCTCAAACTCAATGATGCTGCCCTGAAATATGAAAAAGACAGTTCTGCAGCTCTCGGCTTTGGTTACAGGTGTGGATTCCTTGGGCTTTTACACCTTGAAGTTGTCCAGGAGCGTCTTGAAAGAGAATATGATGTATCCCTTATCCTGACCTCTCCTTCAGTAATGTACGAAATTACCTATATGGATGGAACCGTTAAGATTATTGATAATCCTGTCCAGTATCCTGATCCTGCTGAGATTACAAAAGTTCGAGAGCCTTTTATTAAAGCCTCCATTATTGTACCGGACAGATATATGGGCAATGTTATGACAGTCTGCCATGAATTTCGTGGAGTGAGTAAAAATTATCAATATTTAACGCGTAACAGAATGGAGATGAAATTTGAGCTTCCTCTGGCAGAAGTGGTTTATGAATTTTACGACAGGCTTAAAAGTGTGACCCAGGGCTATGGTTCCTTTGATTACGAAATTGCTGGATATCAGAAAACTGACCTTGTTAAACTTGATTTTCTTATTAATGGTGAAAGAGTTGATGCATTATCCCAGCTTATTCATAGAGATAAAGCTGAAGCACGGGCAAGGACTGCCTGTAAAAAGCTCAGGGAAGAAATTCCAAGGCAGCAGTTTAAAATTCCAATCCAGGGAGCTATTGGGGGCAAAATCATTTCAAGGGAAACTATATCAGCTTTTAGAAAAGATGTAACTGCAAAATGTTATGGCGGTGATATTTCAAGGAAGAGAAAGCTTCTTGAGAAACAGAAAAAAGGAAAAAAACGGATGAAAATGGTGGGATCGGTTGAAATTCCTCAATCTGCATTTTTATCTGTGTTAAAAACAGATTAAATAAAGATTTACTTTTTGTTAAACCCTGTTATATGGTAATTTTTAAGGGAGATAACAGACAAAATTATGGATTGTATCGAAAACAAAGCACAAGCCGGTGAATATTTAAGATTGACCCTTAAGCATATTGCAAAATATAACCTTGCTACCAATGGTGTTAATCTGATAATTTTTTATGAGTATGTTGAAGGGAAAAATTTAGATCTCAGCAAAGCCATTGATAAAATTGTTGATAAATATGGTACAATAAAGCCTGAACAGATTAAACAGATATATGGGAAATATTTTAATCAAGATCACCAGATTGTAGCAGATAAACTGTTAAACAGACTTCATGAGATTATTAAAGAGCTATCCACATTTTTTGCTGATTCCATGGATGGTATGGCTGGTCAGGGGAAAAAAGTTGAAGATCTTTCAACACAGATTTCACAAGTTAAAGATTATAATGATATTGATAAAATAATTGAGAAAATGCTTGTTGAAACAAAGGCACTGGTATTATCAAATCAAAAAGCATATTCAATAATTCAATCATCTTCTGAAAATATTAATGTACTAAAATCTAAATTAAAAAAAGTAAAGCACGAGGCTCAAACTGACCCCCTGACCAATCTTGCCAACAGACGATCTTTTGAACAAAAACTGCAGTATGAAAGATTAAATGCCATTGAAAACTCAGATACCTTTTGTATTATGATGATGGATATTGATTGTTTTAAAATGATAAATGATAACCATGGACATCTTGCAGGGGACAGCGTATTAAAAAATCTGGCAGATATTCTTTCGCAATATTTACGGCAGAGTGATTTTTCTGCAAGAGTTGGAGGTGATGAGTTTTGTGCTATATTGCCAGGGACAAAACTTTCAGGAGCCTCCATTGCTGCTGTTAAAATAAAAAATATTATTAATGGCAGAACATGGCTTCTAAAAGGGACAGGCCAGGATATTGGAGATGTGACCATCTCAATTGGAATATCCCAGTATAAATTTAATGATTCCGATGAAGAGCTGATTAAAAGAGCTGATGATGCCCTCTACTTTGCAAAGGAAAACGGCAGGAATAATATCAAAACAGAAAATGAGATTTAATCTGTTTGAACAAGTTAAACTTGCTCCACAAAAGAGCATATCGTCACACCATCATTCATCCAGACACCTTATTTGTATAAAAGATTTTTTATGGTTGAAATTTTTATTTGTCTGTCGTATTGAATCAAAACAGTCAATATAAATAAAAATAATAGGTGAATTCCATGGATTATGAATGCATAGTTTACGAAAAAAAAGAACAGATTGCTCTTATTAAACTCAACAGACCAAAAGTATTAAATGCAATGAACCGGCAGCTCTGGATTGAGATGCAAGATATTCTTGAAGATGCAAGAAAGGACAGCAATATCAAGGTGTTGATTATTACAGGGGAGGGAAGGGCGTTTTCAACAGGCGCAGACCTTAAAGACTCTAAAGGGAGAAGCATTGAAGATTACCGAACCTATCTTGAGTCTTTGCAGGAAGCTTCAAAAAAGATTATAAAATTTGAAAAACCTACCATTGCTGCTATTAATGGCTATGCTCTTGGCTCTGGGTATGAACTTGCCCTTGCCTGTGATATCAGAATAACAAATAAAGAAGCTCTGATAGGCTCGCCGGAAGCAAGGGTAACATCATCTGTAACAGGAGGAGCTTTCAGGCTTGTCCAGGATCTTGTGGGTCCTGGTAAGGCAAAAGAACTTTTGTTTACAGCAGAGAATATAACAGGTGAAGAAGCCTGCAGGATTGGTCTTGTAAATAAAGCAGTGCCTCCTGAAGATCTTATGAACGAAGCTTTTACCATGGCAAATAAGATTGCTGCTAACTCTGCCTTCTCTTTAAAAGAGATTAAAAAAGGTTTTTTTATGGCCCAGGGAGAATGCAGCCTTGAAGCCTTGATGGATTATGAGATTGAAGCTTGTCTTGCATGTGTTTCAACAAAGGAGAGAGAAGCATCCCTTGATGATTTTGAACAGAGAAAAAAATAGCTGTCATAGATGTTTTGCCCGGGGATAGTTAGCTCATAAATAGCTATGATTTTATTGATAGAAATAATTTTTTTAAATTGATAGGTTTAATATTTAAGGAATAAAGGAAATGTTAGATAAAGTGCTCGATGCAAAATCAGTTGCAATTATTGGTGCCTCAAAAATTAAAACAAAAAGAGGGTACCAGGCAATTAAAACATTGAAAGCTGATGGATATGAAGGGGAAATTTATCCGGTTAACCCAAAAGAAGATATGATTCTGGGACTTAAATGTTATAAGGATATAACTCAGATTCAAGGCGATGTTGACCTTGCTCTTATTACAACTCCTGCCAGAACTATTCCAGCAATTTTAAGAAAGTGCGGTGAAAAAAAGGTGAGTGGTGCTGTTATTATTGCAGGTGGATTCAGAGAACTTGGAGAGCATGGAAGGGAACTTGAACTTGAAGTTGTAAAGGCGGCACAGGAAACAGGTGTAAGACTGATTGGTCCAAATACGTCAGGAATGATCAATCTTAAGTCAAATATGAATCTTGTGGGAATCCAGAATGCGCCAAAGGGACATATAGCTCTTTTATGCCAGAGCGGCAATATGGCTTTGACCCTGATTACAGAAGCCACAATCCGCAAGCATGAAGGTTTTACCTATTATGTCGGAGTCGGTAATGAGTCAGACATTAAATTTCATGAATACCTTGAATTTTTTAGAAATGATCCAGAAACAAAATCCATTCTCATGTATGTGGAAGGTATGAGTGAAGGTAGAAAATTTTTGCAGGAAGCACATAATACAAGCCTTAAAAAACCCATTGTTCTGCTTAAAAGTGGAAGGTCTGCAACAGGAAAAAAATCAGCAGGTTCACACACTGGTTCTCTTGCAGGAATGAGTGAAGTTGCAAAGAGTGCCTATGAACGGGCAGGCATTATTGTAATTGATAATTCAGATGAGCTTTTTCCAGTGGCTCAAACTCTTTCAAGCCAGCCTCCCATTAAGAGTAATTCCATTGCAATTCTTGCAGATGGAGGCGGGCATGCAACAATCGCAGCTGATCTTTTAACAGATTATGGCATTAACATGCCGGAACTTTCTGATAAAACCAAAGAAAAATTAAGAAAAATTCTGCCAGAAGCAGCATCTGTGGTAAATCCTGTTGATGTGGCAGGAGGAACAGATTCTGATCCCAATGTATTTGCAGATTGTGCAAAAATAATTATTCAGGATCCCAATGTTGGAGGACTTCTTGTTGTAGGTCTTTTTGGCGGCTATGGCATTAGATTTGAAGAGAGCCTTGCTGTGGGCGAAGAGGCTGCAGCACACAGGTTTGGAGCAATGATTAAAAAACGCAGAAAACCCATTATTGTTCACTCTCTTTACAGCTCCTATGAATCCCATGCACTGGATTTGTTACGCCATTATGATATTCCTGTTCACGATTCTCTTGATATTTCGTGCAAATGCGTAGCTTCTTTATGCAAATATGGTAATTATTTAAAATCCTATCATGGTAAAACCAATTTTGTTTTTGACTGGCGTGCTAAAGCAAAAACAGAAGGTCAAAAAATTATTGACAATGCAAAAAAAGAAGGCCGCAATGTTTTGCTTGAGCATGAAGCAAAACAGTTGATTAAGCTTCATGGCGCTCCGACCTCTGTGGGGCAGGTTGCGAGAAGTGAAGATGAAGCATGGGAAATTGCAAGAAAAATGAAAGGAAATGTTGTGTTAAAAATAGTTTCTCCAGATATTTTGCACAAAAGTGATGCCTGTGGTGTGTTATTGAATTTAAGCAGTGCAAATGAAGTCAAAAAAGGGTTTAAACAGATTATCAAAAGTGCAAAGAAATATAATGCTGACGCAGAAATTCGCGGTGTTCTTATTGCTCCAATGGCACAAAAAGGACTTGAAATTATAATTGGAACAAAAATAGATGAGCAGTTTGGTCCTGTTATAATGTATGGTCTTGGAGGCATTATGGTTGAAATTATGAAGGATGTAACTTTTTGGGTATTGCCGGTATCTTCCACTTCATGCAAAAAAATGCTTGGTGATACTCACTCTTCTATTCTGCTTGATGGTATAAGGGGGCAAAAAGGCTATGATAAAAAAACTTTGAGAAAACTTTTGTCCATGTGTTCAGAACTTATTGAGTCTTATCCTGACATTGAAGAGATGGATTTAAACCCTGTCCTGTTATATGAAAACGGATTGGATGTTGTTGATGCAAGAATAATACTTAAAAAATGAATGAAATTCATTTTTAAGCTTTACAAAATAGGTTGTTGACTGTAAAAATTAGGATTACAAATTAAAAAGAGATGAAAGGAGGCACAAAAAAAAAGAGGTAATTAAATTATTATAAAAATTTTAACATTTAAATTTGGAGATTTATTATGAAAAAAGGATTAATTTTTGCAACAGCATTTTTGTTTACCATGGTACTTTTTATGGGTTCTGCAGTTACTGAGACCCAGGCTAAAACAACTTTTGTAACAATCGGCACAGGTGGTATTACTGGTGTTTACTATCCAACTGGTGGAGCAATTGCCAAGATTGTTAATAAAAAGAAAAAAGAGTATGGTCTAAGATGTACTGTTGAATCAACTGGTGGTTCTGTATTTAACATCAATGCAATTATGGCAGGAGACCTTGAATTTGGTGTTGCCCAGTCTGATCGCCAGTATCAGGCTACAAAAGGAATTGCTGACTGGAAAGATAAAGGTCCTCAAAAAGATCTTCGTGCAGTATTTTCCATCCATGCGGAAACAGTTGATCTTATTGCAGCTGTAGATGCTAATATCAACAGCCTTGCAGATCTTAAGGGCAAAAGAGTCAACATTGGAAATATTGGCGCAGGATTTCGCCAGAATGCCATTGATGCGTTAGAAGCCAATGGATTGAATTGGAAGAAAGATTTTCATGCAGAAAGTTTAAAAGCTGCTGAAGCCCCGGGACTTATCCAGGACGGAAGGATTGATGCTGCTTTCTATACTGTTGGACACCCTTCAGGATACTATAAGGAAGCCA
>JAOZRI010000395.1 GCA_029940235.1 Desulfobacula sp.
GATATAGCAGTACCGGACGGCTTTATCATTACCACAGAAGTTTTTAAATGCAGGGGAATAATTAATAATTACAAACCTGCAAATAGAAATTTTAAAAAAAATGTGGCAAAAATGGTGGCAAACCTTGAAAAAAGGACAAAGAAAAAACTTGGAGATCTTAAACATCCTTTGCTGCTATCAGTCAGAAGCGGCTCTTCCATATCCCAGCCCGGAATGCTGGATTCATTTTTAAATGTAGGAATCAACGAAAAAATCGCTGCAAGCATTGCTAAAGCAAGTAAAAATCCCTGGTTTTCCTGGGATAGCTATCGAAGGTTCATCCAGGGATATGGCATGGCCTTTGGAATTTCAAGGGATGAATTTGACCATATCATCTATCTAAAAAAGAAAAAAATCGGAATTGAGTTTAAGCGGTATTTCACTGGAGATCAGATGAAAGATGTTGCGTTTTCATATAAACAGCTCCTGTTGGATACCGGGGTTGAATTAATAGAATCTCCGGTTGACCAACTGTTTCTTGCCATTGAACAGGTTTTTTCCTCCTGGGATTCCAAGCGGGGAAGAGATTACCGCAGGATCATGGAGATATCCAATGACTGGGGTACTGCAGTTACAATTCAAGCCATGGTGTTTGGAAATATTTCAAGGCAGTCCGGCTCTGGAGTTGTATTCAGCCACAGTCCCAAACTTCCTGGAGATACCATACGGCTCTGGGGAGATTTTACCATTGGCAACCAGGGCGAAGATGTTGTTTCAGGACTTGTAAAAACCCTTCCTATTTCCGAAGTCCAGCGTGAACTCGAAGAGCGGGATTCTGCAACAAGCCTTGAAACAAGCTTTCCCAATATATATGAACAGTTAAGAATCATTGTTCATCAACTTGTTTATGATGAAGGGTGGAATCCCCAGGAGATTGAATTCACTTTTGAAGGAGGAAATAGAGAAGATCTTTTTATACTCCAGGCAAGGGATATGTCACAAAGAGACAGAAAAAAAATGAAAAATTTTGATGTGACTCCACAAACCCTTGACAAGGCATATCTTGGACAGGGCATTGGTGTAAGCGGAGGGGCAATGAATGGCAGAATTGTGTTTACTCTCAATGAAATTGATAATTTCAGAAAAACCGATCCTGATACTAAATTAATTTTATTGAGAAATGATACTGTTCCCGATGATATCCTGGAAATTGATGCTGCAGATGGAATTTTAACAGCACGGGGCGGGCTCACATCCCATGCAGCCGTTGTGGCATACAATCTTAAAAAAACATGTGTTGTTGGATGTGAAAATCTTGTTTGCAATGAACACAAAAAAAAGTGTATATTAAATAACATAAAAATGGTTTCCGGGGATTATATCAGTATTAATGGTCAAAAGGGATCAGTATATAAAGGCAAAATCAAAGTACACTAACCACCATGTACCCTAAAGGGCAGAAGCTGGCAGATATGATCACCTGCCATACAATAAAACATGAACGGTGATACATTGAAACCTTTGAAGGCATAAATTAATAGGTTGTATAAAAACTTTCAAATAAAAAAGGAAAGGATAAAAAAATGACTGTAAATAATTCTAAAACACTTGGTATTAATGGGCTTGGTAGAATAGGCAAATTGTGTTTATGGCATCATGCAGGGCGAAAATATTTTGATTCCATTGTTATTAATGTGGGAAGAAAAGTGGGACAATCCTTCCAGGACATTATCCACTATATTGAAAGAGATACAACCTATGGACGTCTTGATTCATTTCTCCATGGATATAATGCCAAACCTGTTATCACTGATGTTGATGAAGCTGGTAAAACTCTAAAGGTAAATGGAGTCAATGTCACAATACTGCAAAAAAACAGAAATCCAAAAGATATAGAGTGGGCAGAAAATAGTGCTGATATTGTGGTAGATACAACAGGACAATTCTTAAATCCTTCCCTTGGAGCAGATGACCCTAAAGGTTCCATAAGAGGTCATATAGAAGCAGGAGCACAAAAAGTTATTGCCTCAGCTCCTTTTAAATTAAGCGAAGGTGTACCCATGCCCGAAGATGCTGTAACAACAGTCATGGGAATTAATGATGGTGATTACGATCCTTTAACCCATAATATTATCTCCAATGCCTCGTGTACAACAACCTGCCTTGCCCACATGATTAAACCGCTGATTGATTATTTTGGTATTGAAAGAATCCTCTCTGCCTCCATGGCAACCATACATGCAGCTACGGGTTCACAACAGGTATTGGACCGACTGCCAAAAACTTCAGTCAAAGACTTGAGAAAAAGCAGATCCATCCTGAACAATATAATTCTTACCACAACAGGAGCTGCAAAAGCCCTGCAGCTCGTTATCCCGGAAATGGCAACCATTGGATTTATTGCAGAATCTGTACGAATTCCAACAACTACAGGATCTTTGATTATCCTTGTTATGAATTTCCAGGAAGAGCTCAATACAAAACCAATACGAAGAGAGCTTATCAATACAATTTATGATGATACAGCAAAAGCCAACACAAATGGCTATCTTCTATATTCAAAAAAACAGAATGTCTCTTCTGACATAATAGGAACTCCAAAGGCTGCTGCTGTAATAGAAGGCCATGAAACCCATGCCAGAACAGGTGCCATAAACATAAATCTTGAACAGGTCCGGGGAATTGATAAAAATATCCTGGATATGATTAAAGA
>JAOZRI010000396.1 GCA_029940235.1 Desulfobacula sp.
AGTTAAAGTTTAACCAGGTCTTTGAAAATAATCTGATAAGCCTTAAAATTAAATTCCTGGATTTTTTCAACTCAGAGCTTGAGAAGATGAAACTAAGCCAGGGCACCTGTTTTTTTGATGATCTTGTAGATGATCTTGCAGCAGCTCTTAAAAATCATGGTAATCATGATCCTTTGAAATTGCAGTATTCTGTCAGGCAAAATTATAAGGCCTGCCTTATTGATGAATTCCAGGATACAGATCCCAGGCAGTATGAAATTTTTTCCAGACTTTTTTCCAGACTTTTCTGGAATGGCGGCAACACTCCTTTTTTTATGATAGGTGATCCAAAACAGGCCATATATGCATTCAGGGGTGGTGATATCTTTGCCTATTTAAAGGCATCAAAAGAGTGTGATCAAAGCTTCACTTTGGAAAAAAATTACAGGTCAGCGCCTCTGCTTGTTAAAGGCATCAATGAACTTTTTTCAAACAGCACTGCTTCAGGCAGCCCCGGCCCTTTTTTATTTGAACAGATTCAATTTTCAAAGGTTTTAACACCCGCAGATGCCACAGATTTTTTAATGGAAAAGAGGCAATTAATCCCACCTTTGCAGTTTTGCTTTATAAGGCGGGATGCAGATATATCCCTTGACCGACAAGGTTTTATAACCAAGGGTACAGCATCAAAAATCATTCCTGAGATTGTGGCAAATGATATTGTCTCCTTACTGGAATCTGGTAAAACTTTGTTAGACAAGCAGACATCAAATTCAGAAAAAATAAGTCCAAAAGATATTGCAGTGCTGGTCAGGACAAATAAGCAGTCCCAGCAGGTGCAAAAAGCTTTGTCAGATTTTAATGTACCGTCCTATATGTCGGGAACCGGCTCTGTTTTTGATTCTGCCCAGGCCCTGGATCTTAACATAGTTTTATGGGCTGTGTATCATCCGGGTGATTCAAATTATATCAGAGCGGCTCTCTGTACATCTGTATTTGGTTTTACATCAAAAGATATTATTGAACTCAATGAAAGCCAGGATTTTTTATATCAATGGCAGGCGAGGTTCTCATCTTTTAAGGAAACCTGGAAATCAAAGGGATTTGCCTCCATGGTCATGGAACTGCTTCATCATGACAGGGCTTTTTTAAATGCAAATCCTGCTCTTGACCAGAGAGGAATGACTAATTTTTACCACCTTGTGGAGCTGATTTCAAAAAAGAGTATCAAAGAGAAATTATCACTGTATTATCTGCTAAAATGGTATGCCAGGCAATTATCAAAAGAATTGAGGGATGAAGCCTCCAAAGGATTGCAATCCGATGAATTAAGGCTTGAAACTGACAAACAGGCTGTGGCCATTGTTACAATACATAAGAGCAAAGGGCTTGAATATCCAATTGTGTATCTGCCCTATCTGTGGGAGGGTCAGCGCAAACCTCCATCAGAAAATATTCTTTTCCATGATCCGGATATTGACCATGGATTGACACTTGATCTTGGCTCAGATGATATTGCAAATTCTCAAGCCTGTTTCCAAAGAGAGGATTTTGCTGAACAGCGAAGATTATTATATGTTGCTCTGACACGTGCTTCAGCCATGTGCAGGATTTTATGGGGTGGATTCAACACCATTGAAACATCAGCTCTTGGATCCATGCTGCATGGCTCCAATGATACCAATGGAGACAACAATGGGTGCAAAGATGATAAAACCATGATAAATGATCTGGAGCAGATTAAAGCCCTTGCTTGTAAAAGCATTTTAATTGAACCCTATGCTGCTCAATCAATAAATCCTTTTATGTATCAGACCAGTTTAAAAAAGATTGATTTGTCTGTAAAAAAAATCAGTGGGAGGATTCAACCTGCCTGGAAAATGTCAAGCTTTTCAGGTATCAGCCACAATATTTCAGATTCAGATGTGTTATTGAATCCAAAAAGTTTGAATCGGGATAACTTTAATCTTAGTGGTTTGAACCAGAACGACTTTGATATCAATAAAGAAAAACCTTTGATCACACTGTTAAATTTCCCTAAAGGAGCAGGAACGGGAGATCTGTTCCATTCCATATTTGAAACAGTTGATTTTACAAGTGAAAATAAAGAGGTTAGAGGAGAGGTTCAAAGAAAATTTGACCAGTTTGGATTTTCAGACCCTGATATGATCAAGCCTGCTGAAACTTCAATAAAAGAAGTGCTTGCAACAAAGCTTGTAACAAAAAATTCTGAATTTTGTTTAAAGGATATCAAGCAGGATCAGAGATTCAATGAGATGGAGTTTATATTTTCTGTAAACTCTTTTAAAATTACATCGGTAATTAAAGCTTTTGAACAGGCAGATTTTAAATTTAAAACATCTGGCTATTTAAAAAATCTTTCCCGGCTGACTACCCAATCTTTTAAAGGCTTTATAAAAGGTTTTATCGACCTTGTGATACATCATAAAGGCAAATGGTATATTGTGGATTATAAATCAAACTATCTTGGGCACACTTATGAGAACTATTCCCAGGATGCCATGTTTGATGCCATGTCCGAACACCACTATTTTCTGCAATACTATATCTATACCATGGCGCTTCACAGATATCTTAAATTAAGATTAAAAGATTATGATTACAACACCCATTTTGGCGGAGTGTTTTATCTGTTTATCAGAGGAATGCATCCCAGGTTTGCCTCAGAATATGGTGTATTCCATGATTG
>JAOZRI010000397.1 GCA_029940235.1 Desulfobacula sp.
GCGATTTAATCAACAAAGTTGCAGAAGTACTTAACAGTAAAAAAGAAGCTCAGGCAGCAGTGGACTGTACAATTAAATCAATCACCGCAGCACTTTCCAACAAAGATTCTGTTACACTGGTTGGCTTTGGAACATTTAAAGTAGCCAATAGAAAAGCCAGAAAAGGAAGAAATCCACAAACTGGCAAAGAGATTAATATCCCTGCCAGAAACGTTCCTAAATTTGTTCCTGGTAAAGCTTTAAAAGAATCAGTACAATAAAAAGTTAAACCAAATTAATTCAGGCAGTATTTGAGCCCGCAAATACTGCCTGAAATTATTTTTGTGCCATGACATTTGATATGGATAAAATATTTCTACCTTCAACCGGGGTAGATATTGTGTTTAACATGAATTCTCTGGCACCCTATTCCAGATCATCTATTATCTTTGATATTAATTTAAAAAATAAAGAAATCACTATTGCCCAACCCCTGACACCGTTTTCAAAAAATACTCAATTCAGGGAATTACATCTAACTACTATTATTCGTGATAAAAACAGAAAACTAAGAGTTGGGGTTGAGTGTGTTCAATTTAGAATCATTGACACATATAAGCTTGCCAATAAAACAGATGTTTCTGCTGCGGTCTTAAAATATGATCTACCCATCAAAGAGACTAATATCAGATCTGCTTTTCGCTTACCTTTAAGTACAAAATACGCCATCAAGGGCAAAATTATTCATAACAACATGGAATATATGTCGTCACGTGATTTTTCCATAAGAGATATCTCTCTTTCAGGATTAGGCCTTAAGATCCCAAAAAAAAGAAATAATAGAACAAACCCTTTAAGCCGAATAAAAATCCATGAAAAAATTTTAATTGGCATTGTTTTGATCAATATGGATCAAGATAAACCAATCGGCACGCTTCCTGTTAAAGCTCAAGTTGTCAGGATCAAGCCTGATTATTCAGATACACACTCTTTTATGGGCATTAAAATTTTGCAGCTTAAAACAGATGATGAAACCATTCTAAATAAATTTATCCATGAAGCCCAGGTTGATGAGTTAAAAAGGCTCAGCAGAAGAATTTTATAGATTTTTTATATATTTTTTTAGCCAATGGAGCATTTCTCTTGTATCCGCATCTCGATTTATGCTCTCTTGCTCAATCTCTTTTAATTCGAGCAACCCTTGATGACAGTTATATTTAATATCATTTTTATATCCAATAATCTGATCTTCTTTTAAATGCGATCTGAGCCTGTTCAAATTAAGAGTTTGCTCTATTTCATCTGTTTTCCATTTTTCATTCATAAAATTTCTGAAGATAATTCGTTTTGCAAGTTTTTTTATCCTTGGGCTTTCTATTCTATCTAAAATTTTAAAACTGTTATCATCAAACTTTAATTTTTGCAGTGCTCCATGGAACAGACTGCTTTGTTTTTTCTCATTAAAAGAGAAGAAACCATCCTGGTAAAGCGCAGCATCGGAATCAAGATCAGGTATAAAAGGATATTTATACTCTTGATGATATTTAATAAATTCAAAAAATCTTTGCCCATGACGACTGATTGTCTCCATATTACTTTTAGCTGAATTCTTTAAAACCACAGACATTTTATTCCAGAATCTGTCAAGGGCAGGCAATACAATCAACGCATCAGCAGGTCGTTTTCTTATCACAAATGTCTCTTTTAACTCAATTGGGGAACCTATGCCTGGAAGCTCTTCGAGGTCAAGCCGCATCCA
Source organism: Desulfobacula sp. (assembly GCA_029940235.1). GTDB lineage: Bacteria > Desulfobacterota > Desulfobacteria > Desulfobacterales > Desulfobacteraceae > Desulfobacula. The sequence goes on from JAOZRI010000397.1 coordinate 1,739, forward strand.
TAGTGTCTGATTTTTATATGCCATGGATTGACCTATATGTATGACAGGTACCATATAATTATTCTGGGAACCAAAGGAGGTTGACAGCATCAGGCAAATTTTAAATATTTTTTTATCAACTCTAAACTCTTCTTTAATGTTATTTATTCTTACTTTATCTTTAGTTTTATTAAAAAAATTAAGACAGTATTTCCATATATCTTTTTTTGTAAACATGATTTTCGTAAGTGCGATAACAGCTTCAACATCGCTCATTGCTTCATGGGCTTTGCCTGAAATTTTAAAACTATTTTCCTTTGATATCAATTCAAGCTTTAAACTTGATTTTTCATTAACCTTTGGCCATTTTAAACTATCAGGATGAAATATCTTAAATATTATAGTAATGGGCAGAATATCCATTCTATGGCATCCATTACTATATTGATGGCTATAGGGATCGAGAAGGTTACGATAAAATAAAAACCTTAAAAATTCATCATCAAATCCAAGGGAATTATATCCAAGGCTTATGGTTCCAGGAGTGTTGAATATTTTATGAATTTTTTGTGCTGCCAGATATTCTGTCACACCAAGCTCTAATTCTTTATAGGTCAAACCATGGGTTAAAAATGCCCCTGGAGAGGGGACAATATCCTTGCGCAGACAAATGGTAATTGTCTGCCTTTCAATTTCATTTAATTCAAGATCAGTTCTGATACAGGCAAAGGTTAAAACCTGATCAAAGGCTGGATTTAAACCTGTTGTTTCAAGATCATAGAATAGAAAGGTCTGCATATAGTCCTACTTTCCCAATACAAAAAGGGGCATAAGGTTTCCCTTTTGCCCCAAATAATACAATTAATAATTTTTAAATATGAAAAAAGACTATCTTTTTGAAAATTGGAAGCTTGCCCTTGCGCCCTTTTGACCATATTTTTTACGTTCTTTTTTCCTTGCATCTCTTGTAA
>JAOZRI010000398.1 GCA_029940235.1 Desulfobacula sp.
TAAGTCCGGAACTCTCAATTTCAAGTTCAGAATCTTCTATTGTGAGATCAGGGCTTTCAAGTTCAAGTTCATTTTCATCTATTTCAAGATCATGCTCTTCAATCTCAAGTTCAGTATCGCTCATCTCAAGCTCTGATACCTCTTCTTTGATTTCAGTGTCATCCATATCAAGTCCTGAATCTTCAACATCAAACTCAGAATCCAACTCCTCGGTCTCAATCTGCAGATCTGACTCATCCATTTCCAGGTCAGAGAGTTCAGAATCAGAGGATTCAAGGTCAGAAGATTCAAATTCAAGATCAGTATCAACATCATCTTCATCTTCAAAAGAAAAGTCATCTGATTCTATTTCAAAATCAGAAGGATCAGATTCAAGCTGGAGTTCTAATGACTCCTCACTCTTTTGATCGTCTTCCATTGGTAATGGATATGCAGTGAAAATATGTTTACATACACTGCAACGGCACTTTGAGCCACTCTCTTTGACAAGAGAATCATCAAGGTTAAAGCTTGTTGAACACTCTTTACAGGTAATAATCATTGAATTCCCCTTATTCCCTATGGTTTCAGGCCATGGATGGCAGGAAGCTCCCTATATTTTTCATTAAAATCCAGTCCACAACCCACAATAAATCCTTTATCAAGCAAGACACATGAATAATCAACATTAATATGTACCTTACACAGCTCATGTTTGTCAATCAAACCACAAATTTTAAATGGATCCGGGATTTATAATTTTATAAATTCTACTATTTTTATAACCCGGTTTTTTCTAATTGTTTAATTAATTTTTGTTGTTTTTCTGTTAACTCTTTTGGCATATCTATATTAACCACAACAAAGAGGTCTCCGCAACCATTTCCTTTTAATTCAGGGATTCCATGTCCGGGGACCCGCATTTTTGCCTTATGCTTTGTCCCGGCAGGGAGCTTGAGATTTATGGTTGCATCATTGGGTGTCAAAATTTCAATTGTATCTCCAAGAAGTGCCTGGGTCAGCCTGACTGGTTTTGACAGTAAAACATTGTTGCCTTCAATGGAATAATCATCAGAAGAGACAGGGCTTGATTTTAGATAAAGGTTGCCTGCAGGCCCTCCATTGGGACTTAGTTCTCCTTTTCCTGCAAGTCTGATTTTTTTGCCCTGGGTTAATCCTCTGGGTATTTTAACTTCTATGGCTTTGACTGCTCCTCCCTGGTTGATGGTAATGGTTTTTTTACTGCCATTTATCATATCATGGAGTGTCAAAGGAACAGTATACTCGATATCCTTGCCCCGAACCGGAGCCTGTTGACGACCACCGCCTCAGCCACCTCCGCCCATATTTTGGGAAAAAGGACTGCCACCACCCATATTGGAGAATCCTCCCTGCTGCCCTCCTCTGCCAAAGGCTGAAGCAAATCCGCCCCCTCTTGACGAGCCTCCAAATCCGAACTCTTTAAAAATATCACCCAGATCAAAGTTTCTAAAGATATCTTCCTGTGAAAAACGCTGCTGGAAGTCTGCTGATCCATATGTATCATACTGATTTTTTTTCTCAGGATCGCTTAAAACAGCATAGGCCTCACTGATCTTTTTAAATTTTGTCTCCATTGCCTTGTCACCCTTTGTTTTGTCAGGATGATATTTTAAAGCAAGTTTTCTGTATGCTTTCTTGATTTGTGCTGTACTGGCTTGTTTATCAATACCAAGAATTTTATAATAATCTTCAGACATATAAGTATTCCTTTATGGTTTTAGTTCAATTATTTTAAGAATTTATGTGTATTATAGTAAGTTTGAATTGATGCAAGTCAAGCCTTGTTTTTGAATGCTGACAAAGCAACCATTAACACAGATATGGCAGCAGGTGTCATTCCCTCAATTCTTGATGCCTGACCAAGGGAGTTTGGCTGGATCTGACTTAATTTTTCTGTAAGCTCATTTGAAAGACCATGGGCTTTATTGTAATCAAATTTTTTGGGAATATTTATTTTTTCAAGATCTTTATATTTGTTTATCTCACTGAGCTGGCGCGCAATATATCCTTCATATTTTATCTCAATCTCAGCCTGCTGCTCAGCTCTTGCAAAAAGAGGTTCTGCCAGGGGACAGATTTCTTTTAATGACTCATAATCAAGCTGAGACCTCTTGAGAAGCTGATCAAGCTTTACTCCGTTAGTTATCTCATTAGTATTTTTTTCAAGCAAAAATTTATTAACCGTTTTGCTGGGTTTTATAATGGTTTTTTTAATCCGCAGTATCTCTTTTTGAACCTGGGTTTGTATCTCTCTGCAAAATTTTAATGTCTCATTATCAACAAGCCCCAGCTCATTTCCAATTGCAGACAATCTTAAATCAGCATTATCCTCCCTGAGCAGCAGCCTGTATTCAGCCCTGGAGGTGAACATTCTATAGGGCTCTTTTGTACCTTTTGTTACAAGATCATCTACCATAACACCCATATACCCCTGGGAGCGATCAAGAATAAACGGTTTTCTTTTCTGAATCTTGCAGGCCGCATTAATGCCTGCCCACAGCCCTTGAGCTCCTGCTTCCTCATATCCTGATGTACCATTAATCTGTCCGGCAAGAAAAAGCCCTCCTGTTTTTTTAGTTTCAAGGGTAGGCAAAAGTTCGAGAGGATTAATATAATCATATTCAATGGCATAGGCAGGTCTCATAATCTGAGCTGATTCAAGACCTT
>JAOZRI010000065.1:0-7338 GCA_029940235.1 Desulfobacula sp.
TTAAATATTTTATGATAACCGGCGGACTTCCTGAAGTAGTAAAAAATTTTTGTAACAATATTGATACCCCCTCCAAAGCATTTTCTATTACCCGTAAACTCCAGAAAAATTTATTAAAAGATTATATTGATGATATAGCGAAACATTCCGGTAAACTTAAATCAGTAAAAATAGAAGCTGTATTTAAAAATATTCCTGTTCAACTTGCAAGAGAATCAAAAGGTGTAAAAAAATTTATTTTTAAAGATGTACTTTCAAATGCATCAAGGTATTCAGTGCTTGAAGCTCCAATTGAGTGGCTCATAAAAGCCGGCTTGATTATAAAAGTGCCCATATGCAATAAGGCACAGCTGCCATTGCAGGCTTTTTCAAATGAAAAACGCTTTAAGCTATATATGTTTGATGTTGGAATACTCGGCTGCATGCTTGATCTTTCCCCAGGAGCAATTTTTTCCTATAATTATGGTTCTTACAAAGGATATTTTGCTGAAAATATCGTTTTAACTGAACTTGTTTCCCATTGGGACAAAACTATCTATTCCTGGAATCAAAATACTTCGGAAATAGAGTTTCTAATGGCTTACGAAGAAAATATTATTCCCATAGAAGTAAAAGCCGGAATAAATACAAAAGCAAAAAGTTTAAAAATTTATAACCAGTATTATTCACCGGAAACAGCACTTTTGTTCAGCGGCCGCCCAATGCTTCCCCCAATAAAAAATACTATGCAATTACCACTCTATACAGCTTCTAAATTTCAATTGTTAATTTGACATTTTTCATGTCCAGTCGGCATCATCAATTTGATTAAAATCTTCAATGGTTTCTCAAAAGCCTGTGCCTCCTCTTTTGTCCATGTCCTGAAAAATTCCTTGAATCTTTCCTGGTTCTATGCCCGCCTAAGTGATGAGTAACTGGGAGAAATAATTTTACCTTGTAAAGAAAGGGGACAAAATATACAATTTAAGTTGTGATAATAAAAAGTATTGTTTATCTCTGGTTTTAAAAGGAGCCAAATCGTGAAAAGAGAAGAGATCCTTCACAAGCTACTCTTATATAAGCAGAAACACAAAAGCCAATATGATATTATTAAAATTGGTATTTTTGGATCTGCTTCAAAAGATTGTATGAATGAAAAGAGTGATATAGATGTTGTGGTTGAACTTGTTAAACCTGATTTGTTTTGCCTTATAGGAATCAAACAGGATCTGGAAGAATATTTTGGCTGCCCGGTTGATATTATAAGATTACGGGATCAGATGAATTCATTTCTCAAAGATAGAATAAAAAAAGAGGTCGTTTATGTATGAGCAAGAATTAACCTTGCACATTTTATTTCAAATAAATGAAGCCTCTTTAAAAATTATAAAACGTTTCAGGTCTATTTTAACACCAGATGATTTTACAGACATTGCAACTTAAAATATAATCAAATAATTCAAAAATATACAAAATTTCCCAACTCACTTTTATTATAGGAAATTCTTAGCTTAATCATTATTGTTTTATTTGTTGACATTATTCACTAATATGATAGTTAGATTGTCAGACTATATAAAAAGAGTAATATATATTTAAATTTTGGAGAACATCGGGAAACACCGGGAGATCAAAAAATGATTAAAAAAGTAGGACACATTGGAATCTTTGTTAAAAACATAGAAGAAACTGTTGAAGCATTATCCAAATTTATGGACTTTGACAAACCAGCGATCAAAGAATCAGAAACAATGGGTATGAAGGCCAGTGTAGTCAATCTGGCAGGTTTTGAACTTGAATTACTCCAGGATATGGATGATGAAGGCCATCTCGCCAATTTTGTTAAAGAAAAAGGAAACATGATTCACCATTTCTGCCTGGAAACCGATGATATTGATGCAGATATTACAAAATTAAAAGAGAAAGGTATTGAAATGGCAGACCAGACCCCACGAATTGGGATCAGAGGAAAAAGAATTGCCATGACAACTCCTGCTGCTCTGAACGGTGTAACCGTAGAGTTGTCAGAACCTTAAAATCTTACATTAACAAAGCTTGTGTGTGAGTTTAAATCCAATAGAATCTTTATGCCGTCATCATTTGAAATTATATCACAATATGTCAATGCCCTGCAGGCAAAGAACAGCAAAAAGATGACTGATTTACGTTCCCATGATTATATTCAGGATCTGGTTGCAGGAGATGCTTTCTTAAGTGATCCTGCATCCAATAAGGAAGTTACAGCCTTCTGGATTCACTGGTTTAAAGGGTTTGAAGATATGGATTACCATGTTATCAGAACCGTAGGCTCAGAATCCGTGGTAGTGTTGGAATGGATATTAACCTGTACCCATACAGGCCAGCTTGATCCTGGTATATTTGGCAGAAAAATTGAACCAACCGGCAATACAATGCGCTTAAGAGGAGTGTCTGTATTTGATATCAATAATGATCTAATTGAAAAAGAGACAATGTATATAGATCTGGCAACTCTCTGGATTGAATTAGGGGTGGATGTTTGAATAATTCAGAGTCATTGCCGGAATTATTTCCAAACCTGGGGAAAATCATAGTTGCAACCCGGGTTAAAACGGATCAACCAGATCTTAAACAGATAAAAAAAGTTATCATTCTGCTGGCCTGCAGTGTGGGTTTAATGATGACCGGTTTTGGAATTATCCTGCCTGTATTTGCAAGAAGGCTTGGAGAGTTAGGATCCGGTGTCGAAGCTTTGGGTTTTATGACAATGTCTTTTGCTTTGGCACAGCTCATGGCTGCACCTTTTATGGGTTCTTTGGCTGACCGTTTTGGCAGACGCCCTTTAATCATACTTTCTCTAATTTCCTTTACCCTTGCAAATGTTGGATTCCTGTGGGCACCGACAATAAAAATTTTCATTATTATTCGTTTTTTTGAAGGTGCATTGTCTGCAGGCTTATTTCCTGCTGCCATGGGGGTTGTTGCAGATATGGTGCCTGAAAAAGACAGAGGCAGGTGGATAGGAATTTTAATGGGCAGTTATAGTGCCGGCTTTATCTTTGGTCCTGCCATGGGCGGTGCTCTTTATGATTTTTATGGATTTGAAGCTCCTTTTGCAGTATCGGCAATTTTAGGTTTTCTGGCATTTTTATCTGCAAGCTTTCTTGTGCCGGAAACTCGTTCTGCCCTGATTCGAAAAAGAGAACGTCTGGAGAATTTGAGAAATCCATTAGAAAAGCCTGAAATAAAAATATCCATAATCTCTTCTCTACCCAGACCAAAATATATTTTTTTCACTCTTTTGTTTTTAAATTTTATCAGTGCCTTTGCCTTTGCCTTTATTGAACCACAAATGATTTTTTATTTTTACGATGATCTTGGATGGTCAACTACCAGCTTTGGATTTGTTGTTGGAACGTTTGGAATGGCAATGGTTGTAAGTCAGTTATTTCTTGGCCGCCTCAGTGACCGCTTTGGCCGTAAACCAATTATTTTTATCGGTTTTATATTATCATTATCATTTTATTTTGGACTGGCCATTACAAAAGTATTTGCAATGGCTCTATTATTTGCATTTATTGCAGGCATTGGAGATGCTTTGAAGGGCCCTGCATTAGGTGCTTTTGTCCTGGATATTACCAAAAAAAGGCATCAATCCAGAATTATGGGATTAAAGGAATCATCCCTTGCACTTGGCGGTGTAGTAGGCCCTGCTCTGGTGGCTGTAATTGGCAGCCGTGTTAAACCCCAGACTATTTTTATAATCGCAGGAATTATAGTTGCATTGGGAGCTTTGCTTTCAATAGTGGTGTTAAAGGAGCCAAAAAAAGCTCAACACAAAGATGACAACACAGTTCGAGATTTGATGGAAAAAAGAGAGGTGGCAGCCCAGGCTGGTATGCGCGGAGTTATTATCTGGGCAAAAACCATTAAAAAAAAGGATAAAACCAGTCATGGTAATCCTTAAGACAAATCTTAAATATGAGCTTCAGCTTCTGGCAGCAAATATACCATATGATATTTTTTTATTCCATGGCAGTTTTGATCGTTACAAATAAGTTGACAAAATTCTTATATGCTAAATAATGCTACTGATACCTCCTTCTATCTTTTCAAGGGCTTTTTCAAGATTATCAGAGCTTGTGGCAAAGGAGATTCTAACAAAACCTTCACCGTTGTTTCCAAATATGGAACCTGGAACCATTGCCACCTTATGCTCGTTAACCATATATTTTGCAAAATCCCAGGAAGACATTCCAAAAGAGGAGATATTTGGAAAGGCATAAAAAGTTGATTCCGGTTTGATACATGAAATACCTTTTATGTTATTAAGACCATTGTATATGATCTCTCTTCTTTTGGCATAGCGTGCAACCATATTTTTTACGCACTCCTGGGAGCTTGAAATAGCAGCAAGAGCTGCTCTCTGAGCCACAGCAGTTACTCCTGAAACCATATGCTCCATGAGTTTTTCCATCTCATCGATAATAGCTTTATTGGCAACAACATAACCTACTCTCCAGCCGGTCATGGCATAGGATTTGGAGAGAGTATAAATTGAAATTGTCAGATCCTTCATCCCTTCAAATGATCCTATGGAAACATGCTCATTCCCATCAAACATGATATGCTCATAGGGTTCATCAGAGAGCACCAGGATTTTATGCTTCTTGCAAAGAAGAGCAATCTGCTCTAAAAGTTCTCTGTCAAAAACAGCACCAGTTGGATTTGACGGTGTGTTTAAAATCATAAGCTTAGTTTTAGAAGTAATTGCATTTTTAACATCTTCAGGATCAATTTTGAATCTGTTCTCCTCTTTTGCAGGAACTCTTACAGGAACACCTCCAAAAAGACGGATCTGTGAATAATAATCATACCCGGGATCAACAACAAGAACTTCATCGCCTGGATCAATCATATGAAGCATGACATTGAAGATCCCCTGCATTGCACCCACACTGATAAAAATTTCTGAATCAGGATCTGCCTTAATTTTGTTTTCTCTTTCAAGCTTTACTGCAACTGCCTCTCTTAAATCCTGAAACCCATTTGCAGGCGGATATCTTGTAAACCCCTGATCCAATCCAAGTTTTGCTGCATCTCTTATATGCTCTGGAGTATCAAAGTCAGGCTGACCAATACCAAGATTTATAACATTGTCGATTTTATCGGCCAAAGCAAACATAATTCTGATTCCTGACCACTCAACACCTTTATTGCGTTTTGAAAAAAAATTTTCTATTTTCATAATATATATTTGTCAAGTCAAAATAGTTTACGATTCTGCATATTAGTTAAAACAACGTGTGGATGGTGAACATCCAAAAAACAGTCATAGTAAAAATTTTATGGTAAATATTCAGATATAATTTATTTTGACTTGACGCCTTTTTTTTTGATAAATAAAATTATTAATTATGGTTTTGTCATTACCAGGTCTTTGGCACCCTTTGGAGATGTTTTCATCTCAGGGGCATGTTTATCCATAATTTCCATGACTATGGAAGCAATTTTGACCTTTTCCTTCATAAAACCTGCCTGCCACTCTTCAGAAATCCAAGGCATATAAATATCAGCTTCAGATGTGCCTGGCTCAAATTTAAAATAGCAGGGTGAGGCTACTTTTGCAATTTCCGGAGTTTCATAGGCTCTGAAGCTACCGCCAAAGGAATTAGGCACGATGGTGTAAACATCAAGAGGGATGTCAATTGCCTGACGGATGGAAGAGAGTATGGGTCTGGAAACATCAGAAATAGGATTAAAGGAATCTGCACCCATGCTTTCAATGACTTTTGCACCAGCCGCACTGCAATATCCGCCAAATACTGAAAATTTAAAAAAGGTTTCAGCAGGAATCAATCCCTCTTCTCTCATTTTATTAAGAATAAACAATACTCCTTCATCATAGACGAGAAATCCTCTGAATCCTGCATCAATGCTCCTCATGATATCTGCAATATGGTATGAAATATTGTCCGATCCCCGAAGCCTTGGCCCCTGTACCTGACCTTCTGAAGTGCAGGATTCTTTTGCTCCGGCATCCCATGCTTTTCGAGGCCCCACTGTCATGACAACTTCAATGTTTTCGTCTCGTGCCATCTGAGCCATGTCTTTTAACTCCTGGGCATCACAATAGGTTGCCCCTCCCACTGCTGCAACGGCACGGTGAATGACAATATTTCTTTTTTGGGCTTCTTTGATCATGGCTTCCATGGTTGTTGCACGCTCGATTCCGGCAATTTCAATTCTAAAATTTGCACCGTCAGCAAATGTTTTGTCAGATGCCGCAAGTTCATATCCATCCCGTCCGGGAATACCTTGTTTTTCCATGAAATTTCTAATTGTATTTAATACTTCGCTCATTTTTCTTTTCCTTTATTTTAATTTTGTTATGAGTTTTTCCAGTTCACCGTCAACCATTTTATATGTGTGTTCCAGTGCTGGAAATTTACCTTTTTTTACATCTTGTTTATAAGCTGAAAATGCCTCAATGGTCTGGTCAGCAAGATTTGCATATTTTTTTACAAATTTAGGAGTAAAGGCTTGAAAAACACCTGCCACATCAGAAGAGATCATCAGCTGGCCGTCAGCATCTATTCCAGCTCCTATGCTGTACACAGGAATAGTTAATGTTTTTCTGATGATATTACATACTTCGGGTGGAACTGCTTCCACGAGCAGAGCAAAGGCACCTTCCTCCTGAATAGCTTTAGCATCTTCAATCAGCTCATAGGCAGCATCTGCTGTTCTTCCCTGGGCTTTGAATCCTCCAAGCTGACCTGAACTCTGAGGTGTCAAACCAATATGCCCCATGACCAGCATTCCTCCATCGCAAATAGCACGGATCTGTGGACAGACCCGTTTTCCGCCTTCAAGTTTGATGGCATCCACACCTGCTTCCTTATGAAACCTGCCGGCATTTAAAACCGCGCCTTCAATACTGACCTGGTAGGAGAGAAAAGGCATGTCACCGATGATAAATGTATTTTTTGCTCCCCTTCGAACAGCTTCACAATGATATATACATTGATCCATGGTAACAGGTATTGTACCTTCATAACCATAAACACACATTCCAAGGGAATCTCCAACCAGAATCATGTCCATACCGGCTTTTTGGGCAAAGGATGCATTCCAGTAGTCATATGCAGTGATCCATACTGCTTTTTCATTGGAATCCTTCATTTTCTGAAGTTCCCATCTGTTTAATTTTTTCCCATTCATTTTACCTCCTAAGCTTGGTTGTCTGGAATATAACCACAATCAATTGTCACATATGATGTGACTTATATTATTATAATGTGACACTAAAGAAAATATAGAATTTCTTATGCGTTGTCAAGCGTATTTTTTTACTTGTTTTTTTATTCTGAATATTTG
>JAOZRI010000065.1:7438-10151 GCA_029940235.1 Desulfobacula sp.
ATACAGCAAAGCCCGATTGCCATCTCTTCATTGTCTATGGCATATTTTTTTTTGCGGATGGAAGATAATTCCAGCAAGAACTTATCTTTGGAAGTAATGGTATTAGGAGTTAACTGTTTAAATTCTATATTTTCAAGATAATGTGCAAGTTCGTGCTCTGGAAGGAATGCCAGGATGGCTTTGCCAAGGCCTGTACAGTAGGCAGGGGCAATATCTCCCAGGGCAGAATCCATTCGCAATATTTCAAGACAGTCTATTTTATCAAGATGAATGATTTCACTGTTTTTAAAAAAACCTAAGTTAACTGTTTCCTTATACATTGTGGAAAGTTTATGCATATATGGTCTTGCAATTTGACGGATTTCAAACCTGTTCACAACCTTAGTGGCCAGATTCATGATCTTAAGTGTAGATTGGTATTTACTATTTTCATTTTGTTCAACATATCCAAGGTCTTTTAATGTGGAGATAAACCTATGACTTCCAGCCCTGTTGGTATTCATCATTTTTGCAACTTCACTGACACTTAACTCTTTATGCATAGCCAACAGTTCAAGAATTTTAATTCCTTTTTCAAGGGAGGAAATGGTATAATATTTTTTTTTTGTCATTCTAAATCCTATTTTTAATACATTTGCATTATAAAAAAATACCTTAGTATATGTGTAAAAAGTAAAATTTTATGGGCAAATAATGAATATGGATGATTATTTGCCAGTGATTGTTGTATCTATTCTACAAAAAAAATTCAAGGTGTGCTTGACGGTAACAAAGACTGGAAAAAGCAATGAGAGAAAATAAAGAAATCAAATAAGGAACTGTTATAAAAGGAAATGCTATTTACAAAGCTGTTGCCAAAGCTTGCAACCTTGATTATGTTGACATTGATACATCTCTTTAAAAAGATTATGTAAGGCAGCAGGCAGATATATTTTTAAATTGGTCTGCATATTTGTAAAAGAATACTTAATAGCCCAGGGGACGTCATTGACAGAATGATGGAAAGAGGCAATTCACAGCATCAATAATTTTAAATAATTGATCCCTTTTCTAATTTCAATATTTTTTTCTTTTCTCTCCTGTTTTAAATTCAAAACAAGTTGAATACCGGGGATATTGTATCGTCGATTAAAATTAATAATTGATTTTCCCAGGGTTTCATCTGATCGTTTTACTTCAATCATAACTTCTGGAATGTATTTATTTACAATACAAAAATCAACCTCAGCCTTATCTTTTGTTCTCAGGTAGTTCAAAGTATAATATTTTCCAAGGTAATCATTTAAAGCATATACATGTTTTAACAGTGAAACTGCTACAAGGTTTTCAAACTTTGCTCCTTCATTTCCTTCAACCATCCCGGTATCATAAAAATATATTTTAGGCTCTTTTAATATAGATCTTGCAATATTCCTTGAATACGGGGATGTTCTAAATACGATAAATAGAGATTCAAATATCTGAATATATTTTTTGGCTGTATTAGGAGATATCCCCACATCCCCGGCAATGGATTTATATGAAACAGGAGACCCTACTCTTAAGCGCAGCAATTCCAGTACAAGTTCTATGGCCTTGAAATCATGAATCTTCTCAAAGTCAAGGACATCAGTTCTGATCAATCCATTTACATACTGCATTCTCCATCGATCAGATTCAACTGGATCATCTGCAAGAAATGGTTCTGGAAACCCACCATATTTAAGTAGTTTTTTCATATTCACAGATTCATTAATCAAGAAAAGTTCTGCCGGTGAAAACGGAAGTAGTCGATGTTTAAAAAATCTTCCGGCAAGGGAGTCCCCACTTGCTTGAAATGCTTCAAGTCTTGCGCTGCCAGTTATTAAAATTTTCATTGCAGCAGGTTTGGTGTCAAAAACACCCTTTACAAAATTTTTCCACTCTTTCATCTTGTGGATTTCATCAAGAACAAGCAGCTCAGTATCATCTAACCAGGATTGACTTTTAATGATTTCCCTGTCTTTGAAATTATCATAATTCAAATAAACACTTTTGGAAAATGATTCAGCAATATTCTGCGCCAGCCAGGTTTTGCCAACCTGTCTTGGTCCAATCAGAAATACAAGTTTCTTTTTAAGATCTTTTAATATTTGCTGTTTTTGATATCTTTCCATCACAATCCTTTTTCGACTATTTTGCAGTAAAATCTTAAAAAGTCAAGACTATTTTGCAATTGAGTTCAAAATAGTTGAAATCATCGGCTACTGCAATCATTGGTCAGGCCAATGAAAAAATTGTACAGTGACTTATCAAGAATAAGAGAATCTTGAACGATTGTTGCAGGATATATGGCAGGCATGAATTTACATTATGTAACAATCTGTTGACTATTGATGAGTATCATCCAGTTCCCGTTTAAGAGTCAAAATGCCTGATCTGGTCAACTTTTTTATCCCTATTGGTTCCAGTATAGAGATTAATGCATCTATTTTTTGCTCATTCCCTGTGACTTCGATAATATATGAATCAACACCTGCATTGATGATCTTTGCATTAAAAATATCAACAGTTTGAATAATTTCAGTTTTATTTTTATTGGTGATGGCAACACTTATTAAAGCCATTTCCCGTTTGACAGCATCATCATGGGTCATATCCCTAAGTTTGATAACATCAATCAGGCGGTTTAACTGCTTTTTTATGTCTTCAATTGTTTTTTGTGTTGCAAAGGTCTTGACTGTAATTCTGGAAA